>NZ_JBFAJC010000064.1:0-57539 GCF_040655075.1 Actinoallomurus sp. NPDC050550
CCCACCAAACCCGCGCCCGCAGTAGCCATCACTGGAAACGCTGGCTCCACCACAACCACATCACGATCTAAACCGAAAAGCTCACTGTAGTACTAAGGACGCTGTCACCGCCCTGGCGGAGCAGACCATCGCCGAATGCGAGCGCAAGCTCGTACGGTACCGAGCTGTCCTGGAAGCTCTGGACGAGAGCGTTGACCCGGCGGTCGTCGCTGGACGTATCACCGAGGCCCAGAAGCAGTGCGACGCCGCCCGGGCGCAGCCACAGCACCGACCGAGGCAGGAGCCGATGAGCGAAGCCGCAATCGCCGCCCTCGTCGACGGACTCGTCGACCACGTCGAAGCGATCATGAGCGCCGACCCCGAGCGGAAGGCGGGACACCTTACGCAAGAGCATCCACTACACGTATCGTCTCGATATATCGAATCGATACACTGCAGTGCGGTAGGCAACAGACAAGGGGACAGACGATGCAACACGGCACCCGCGACGATCTCCTCGGCCGACTGACCGCGGAGATCGGATCCGCCACGACCCCACACCCGCTAAGAGTCGCCATCGACGGGCCGCCCGCCGCAGGCAAGACCACGCTGGCCGACGAACTCGCCGTCCTCCTCCGTGCACAGGGCCGCGACGTCATCCGCGCGACGATCGATGACTTCCTGTTCCCCCGCGCCCAGCGCTATCGACGCGGCCAGTACTCGGCCGAAGGCTGCTACTTCGACGCCCACGACCACGACGCGATACGCCGGGTGCTGCTCGACCCGCTGGGCCCGGACGGAGATCGAAGGTTCCAGACAGCGGTCTACCACCGGGAAACGGACACCACACTGTCCCTCCCGATCGCCACGGCCCCCGCGGACGCTGTGCTGCTCTTCGACGGTGTCTTCCTCCTACGCCCGGAGCTGCTCGACCGGTGGGACCTGAGCATCTTCATGGCCGTCACGTTCGATCGGACGTTGGATCGCGCCCAGACCCGAGGCACAGCACTGGCCGGACTCACCGCCGAAACAACCGAGATCGAGCGGTCCTGGCGCGACCGCTACATCCCCTCTCAACAGCTCTACTTCGCTCAGGACCGCCCGACCGACCACGCCGACATCGTCGTGAACAACGACGAGCTCCAGCGGCCCGCCTGGGAAGTCAGAACGCACCGATCGGTACACGAGATTTAACACGGATCAGCCGTCGGCCGAACCGAGTGAACCCCATCACGCCCGGCCACCCGAAACGCAACACAAGCCGCGATGAACGTCCCCAACAGGCCCTCGCTGATCGGCCAAATCCAATCACCAATGACGGGTCGATCAAGCAAGCGGCTTGCGGTAACGGACGTACTCGTTCTGCCGTCGGAACCCTGCGCTCTCGTATAGATCGTAGGACCGGTGCGGATTTGTCGTGCCGGTGAACAGCCGGGCGGTCGTTGCACCCTTATCGCGAAGGCTTCGCAGCCCGTCCAGCAACAGGGTCCGGCCGATTCCGAGGCGTCGCTGGTCCGTCCGGACGCTCAGCTCTTCGACCTCGCCCACGGTGTGGTCGTGGCGGCGGATGGAGCAGAGGGCGACGCCGACCAGGTCCTGCCCGTTCCACGCAGCCCTCCAGCACGCCGGGTCGGCGGTGTCGATGAAGTCCTGGAAAGGCCATTTCTGAGTGAAACCGCGGTCCGCATACGAATCGACGACCGTCCTCCAGGCTGCACGGTAGTGGCTTGTCCTGATCGGTCCCGTCCGTATCCCGGCTGGCAGTTCGCTGCCCCGCTCGGGCAACTGCTGCAGATCGCCCAGCTCCAGCTCGACCAGGCTGAAGACACGTCGGTAGCCGGCTGCGCGCAGTAGCGCGGTGGCGTCCTGCTCGGAGGCCATGGCGTTCGCGCCGATTACCGCCGTCCGTGCTGTTCCATGCTGTTCGACGAGTTGGCGGATGCGCTCTTCGGCCCAGCTCAGCATGGCTGAGCCGATGCCCTGGCGGCGATGCTCGGGCAAGAGGTAGCCGCGGTGCAGGTATAGCCACGTGTCGTCCCGCTCTTGCCACCACCGGATCGTCGAGTAGCCGACGACGCTCCTGTCGTGCAACACCAGGATCTGGTTCTTGGACGGCTCCGGCAGCTTGGCAGAGGCTTCGGCGATCTCGGCCGCTGTCGGGAGCCCTTCCACGACCGAATGGGCATCGACCCGGTCTCGTTCAGCACAACCTAGCCGCACCGCGGCCATGGCGCCGTGGTCCTCGTCGCCGCGGTACGGCCGGAACTCGAAGCCGACCGGAAGGTTCTGTCCTGGCGCGCCATCCGACATGATCGGATGATCTCGAACGTCGAGGCAGGGCCGCCACCCTATTCATGCCGCGGTTGCCCACGGCCGTTCAACGAGGGTATGCGCAGGTGGATGCCGTCGGCCCATACGTAGACGTAGTCGGTGCCGGACAGATCGCGCTCCCCGAACGCCTGGTGGTCGGCCTGCCACTGCTGGGTCAGCCGGGTGACCGTCGCCGGTGACAGGCCCGCCGAGCTACATGCTTGCGTGAGATGTTCGCTCCTGAGGCCGGACCCCGCACAACGAGGGACGAAGCTGCGCGGCCATCCTGCCTGGAAGGCGCCTCAGCAGGACGCCAGATGGCGTGGGGCATGGGCCAAATTACTTCACGGACGACCTAGTCGACGGCTGTCACAGGTTGTCTCAATCCTGGAATTGCCGGGTGAGTTCGTGGTGGCTGAGTACGCGTACGCCGGTCGTGTCCAGTTGGAAGTTGACCTGCCAGATTTCGACTCCCTGGTGCAGGGCCTCGGCGACCTGGGCTTTGACCCAGTTGTGCCGGCTGCTCTTGAGGACCTGGAAGCCGGGATTGTCGTAGAGGAAGCAGACCAGCAAGATCGCGCGCTGGTGCGCGGCGAGGCTGCGTCCTAGTTCGCCGATGTGCCGGACCATGCGGTCGGTCGAATCCAGCGGGGTGTGCGGCCGGGTCCGGGCATGGTCTCCGAGGGTGACCTGGAGGTTGTCCAGCGGGGTTTTGACCTCGATGTAGGTGTCGTCGTTGGCGAGGAAGTCCAGCCGTGACTGTCCAAGGACCTGCTCGCGGCGGAGGCTGTCGGTGGTGACGATGCCGGGCAGGAGCCGGCTGCGTAGCGCCTGTTCGACGTAGCGGTTGGCCGCGTTCTGGCTGATCCCGATCCACGATGGTTCGGCGGGGTCGTCGGGTGCGTCGACGGTGACGGCCTCGACGGTGTAGGGCGTCTTGCGGGAGCTGCTGTGGCTACGGGACAGCAGGCAGGGGAGGCCGTCCAGGACGAGATTGCCGATGCGGCCGGTGGTCGGGCAGTGGCAGCCGACGACGGTGCCGTCGACGTCGACATCGATGATGAAGCGGTTGGGCCGCCGGACGATGATCGCCGGTGACAACGGTTCAGGGAAGTAGATCTTCCCGTCCCGTACGTGCAGGGTGTGGTCTGTCATGCTGTCTCGTCCCCCGGTGTAGTGGCGGCAGCCCATGGCCTGGTTGTGAGCACGGGGCTGGTACGGAGTGTCCGCGCCGCAGGAGAGGAAGCGGTCGCGGTCGGCCGCAGCGTCGCGCCGCTGATCATTGGAAAGAAGCCCTCTTCGAAGGGGTGGAAGGCCCCGCTGATCGCTTGTCCTGCCGGGCTACCGGTGATGCCCGATGGAGGCATAGGCGGCCGGGCGGCGGCGTTCACCGCCCGCTCACGGGGTCGCGTCGATGAGGATGAGTCCCTTGCCGCCGATCTTGCGGCCTTTCTCCAGGTCGGTGATCAGATCGATGGCGGAGTCGAGGGTGACGGTCTCGCCGATCGGCATCCGGAGGCTTCCGTCGACGGCCGCGCGGGCGACCTCAGTGAGGGTCTGCGTGGTCGGCGTGCAGTTGAAGATCTTGTGGCGGCGGTTGAACGCCGAATGCAGGAACTTGGCGGGTGTGGCGTTGATGTCGAGGAAGACGCCGGTGGTGTTCAGCATGCGCATGGCGGTCTTGACCGGCAGGGCGCCGGAGGTGTCGTAGACGACGTCGAAGACGCCTCGTAGCCCGGACAGGTCGGAGGTGGCGTAGTCGTAGACCGCGGCCACGCCGAGTTCGCGGGCCCGGGATGCCGAGGCTGCGCTGCAACTGCCGGCGATGTCGGCGCCGCGCATGCGGGCGACCTGGACGACGGCTTGCCCGATACCGCCGGTGCAGCCGTTGACGAAGACGCGCTGGCCGCGATGGAGCCGGGCGCGTTCGACCAGGCCGTTCCAGGCCATGACGGCAACGGTCGCAAGAGCGGCCGCCTGCTCGAACGACAGCTCGGCCGGCTTAAGCGCGAGGTAGGACTCGCGGGTGATGACCGCTTCGGCGTAGGCGCCGCTCTCCTTCAGGCGTGCGATGCCGAAGTCCTCATCGCCGGGCTTGAACTGCGTGATTCCGGGGCCGACCGCGCGGACCACGCCGGCGAAGTCCGAGCCCATCGCGCGAGGGAAGGACCGGCCGGTCAAGACCTTCAGCTGGCCCTGGCGAAGCTTCCAGTCGATCGGGTTCACCGAGGCCGCCTTGACCGCGACGGCTATCTCATCTGCCTGGGGCGACGGCAGCTCGAACTCCTCGAGCCGCATGATCTCCGGGCCGCCGTATCGGTGGTACTGAATCCTGCGCATGTGAGGGTGCTCCTGAAGATGATCGGGTCGCGGGGATCGGACAAAGCGGTGCGGCCCGTCGATCGGCCATGCCCGCTGCCGCTGCACGACATCCCTCCAGGGGCTGGCAGGCAGCCCCTGGAGGGATGCTCGAACAGCCGGTGTCTGGATGTGCGGTGGGCCACGCACCGTGGGGCGCACCGGAGGATCCCCCTGGTGCGGCCGCGCCTCAGAGGGTCTTGAGCGCGGCGGTGACGACGTTCGCGAGGGGCGTGGTCGGCCGGCCGATGAGCTGCTGCAGCTCAGTGCTGTCGGTGTACCAGTCGCCGCGGGTGATGGCGAGGCTCGTGTCGGCCAGCAGGTCGGCAAACGGCTTGGGCACACCCCGGGCAGTGAGCGCCTCGGCGTACTCCTCGACCGGCAGGTCTTGGTAGACGAGCGGCTTGCCGGACTGCGCGGATATCTCGGCGGCCAGATCCGTCAACGTGAACGCCTCCCCGCCGAGTTCATACGCCTTGTTCGCGAGGCCATCGCCGGTCAGAATGACCGCCGCGGCCGCCGCGAGGTCGGGCCGGGTGGCCCCGGAGATCTTGCCGTTTCCGCCTGAGCCGATCAGCGCGCCGGACTCCAGCGCCGGGGCCAGGTCCCCGAGTTCCCCGCAGTACAGCTCGATGTACGCGCCGTTGCGCAGGAAGATGAAGGGCAGGCCGGACTCGCGAATGCACGCCTCGGCCTGCCTGTGCTCGTCGGCCAGCCGCAGGGTGCTGGTGGCAGCGTTGACGAAGCCGGCGTAGGCGACCAACGGGACGCGCGCGGTGACCGCGGCCTCCACCGCGTTCTTGATCTGGGGGAATCGCCGGCCGTAGACGGCGGAGGGGATCAGCAGGAGTTTGTCGGTGCCGGCGAAGGCCGCCTGGAGCGTCTCCGGCTGGTCGTAGTCGGCGTGGCGGACCTGCACGCCGTGCTCGGCCAGGTCGGCGGCCTTCTCGGGGCTGCGCACGGCGGCGACGATCTCGCCCGCGGGCACACCGCGTTCCAGCAGTTCTGCAATGACAAGACGGCCGAGGCGGCCGGTGGCCGCGGTGATGGTGATCATTGTGAAGCGGCTTTCCTTCTGAGATGTAGCAGGGTGACGGCGAACACAGGCGGCGATGCCCGGCGCAGCGGTAGACGGTGCGCGATCACGGACAGCCGCCTGTGATGAGGCCGAGCAGGTCCGCACGCCTTTCGGAGGCTGTTGCTGTTCGCCGCGTACGGGCCCGCTGGCGTAGGCCCGGGTCAGTGCTGGATGTTGCCTTTGGCCTGGTGCATCGGGAGCAGGTCGAAGACGCTGGTCACGTGCGTGATCTTGCCGTTCTCGACGGTGATGTGGTCGATCCCGCGGAAGTCCTTCAAGAAGGGGGTGTCGGTGGTGTACACGGTCGCCGCGTGGGTGTCGTTGCCCAGGACGTCGATGACGGTGGCGCTGATGAGCGAGGACGCGAATGGCTCGAGGAATCCGCGGTAGCCCTCCACTCCCTCGAACGTGCCGGTCGGCGCCTCGCACACGACGTCGTCCGCGAGGAGGCTCAGGGCCTTGTCGACGTCCTTGCTGGTCCACGCGCGGACGAAGTCCTCGGCGACCTTCCGGGCGAGCCCGTTCGTTCCAGTCACAGCAAAGTTCCTTTCGTGCGTTGTCCCCTGTACGGCCGGGGACCCGCGGAGCGCCCCCTGCGGGCGGCCCGTCTACCTGCAGCGTCACCGAGGTATATGTCAGGTGCTGTCATATACCGAGGTAATTTTGGGAGGCATGAGAGCGGAGCGTCTGCTGTCGATCATGCTGCTGCTGCAGACCCACGGGCAGCTGCCCGCGAGCGAGCTGGCCGACCGCCTGGAGGTGTCGGTCCGTACGGTGATGCGTGATGTGGAGGCGCTGTCGGCGGCCGGAGTGCCGGTCTACACCGTGCGCGGCCCGCACGGCGGCATCGCGCTGCTGCCCGGCTACCGCACCAACGTCACCGGGCTGACCACCGATGAGTCCCGCGCGCTGTTCGTGCTGCTGTCCGACCGCGCCCACACCGAGCTGGGTCTGGGCCCGGCCCTCGGCTCCGCGCTGCGCAAGCTGATGGCCGCGCTGCCCGCCCCGCACCGCCCCGACGCCGACCTGGCCAGCCGCCGGATCCTCATCGACCCGGTGCGCTGGCGCGGCGGCCCCGCTCGCCCGGCCACCGTCGATCTCGCGGTGCTCCAGCAGGCGGTCTTCAACGACCGGCGGCTGCGGCTGCGCTACCGGCACGGCCGCGACAACCGCGTCCGCTCCTACACCCTCGACCCCTACGGGCTGGTCAACAAGGCCGGCACCTGGTACCTGGTCGCCGACCACCGCGGCCAACCCCGGCTCTTCCGCGCCGACCGCGCCCAGTCCGCCGCCGTCCTGGACGAGCCCGTCCGCCGCCGCGACGGCCTGGAACTGGCCGACGTCTGGGACGGCCTGCGCCGCCACATCGACGAGATTCCCGTACCGCTGCTCGTCACGGTCAGCGTCCGGCGGGAGGTCCTCGGCAAGTTCCTGCGCATCCACCAGGCCGACCTGGCCGGGCCCCCTCCCGACGGCCTCCTGCCCGACACCGAATCCCAACCCGAACGCGTGCCGGTCGACCTGCGCTTCCCCTCCCTGCACGCAGCGGAGGTGCTTCTGGGGTTCGGCACCGACGCCGAGGTCCTCGCGCCGCTCGACCTCCGCAAGGCACTGGCCCGCAGGGCGGCCGAGGCCGCCGCCCGCTACGCCGCCGACCCCGACCACCCCGGTCCGGCCTGACACGGCAAGGCCACGCGAGCCGCCGGTGAAACACGCGCCCGAACCCGGCCCCACCACGGCCATACCGTGGCCCCACCAGGAAGATCAAAGCTCTGCCCGGGCGGGCGAAATCCCAGGTCAGGACTGGTAGGGCGCCTGAGACTCGAACCCAGAACCTATGGATTAAAAGCCCTGCGAGAATTCCTAAGTAACCGTTTCGTCTCGCTGAAGAACGCCTGCTGAGGAGCGACCCGTACCGCCCCTGGACGATCACTTGCGCTGGGACTGTTCGAGGGTCTGGATCGCGTCCCCGTCGCCGTTCGTGACCGCGCGGCCGCCGAGCGGATCATGCAGCGAGACATCGGTACGCCGGGTGGTGTACGGGCTTTCGCCGTCTCCCCACCGGCCGCTCGTCGTGCTTTCCTCATTGCAGTCGTCAGGGGTCCCGGCGGTCTCATAGACGGTGACCATCACCCGTGTGGCGGTCTCGTCGACCTTCACGTGGTCGAACGGGCACCTGGTGCCGTCGCCGTACGAGTGCCAGATCAGACGCAGTCCCTTCCCGGTCGGCTCGTAGGAGTCGGGCATGACCGCGACGGCGCCGGCGGAATCGATCTGAGTCGGTGTCTTCGGCCATGACGGCGGGTCCTTGTGCGCCGAGTCGTAGGCATTGAACACCCAGGCCAAGGTAGACACCACGACGAGCCCGAGGCCGATGAGCGCCTGCAGTTCCGTCTGGGCGAGCCAGCCGGAGCTGTAGCTGTCGCCGGGATGGTTCTCGGCCCATTCCTGCTTGGGGCGACGCCAGCCCTTGGTCGGGTGAATGAGCATGCGGATCCCGATGGGAACCAGGGTGACCCACATGAGGATCAACCACCAGGGCGGCCAGGACATATCAGCATTCTCCGGGTGTGCCGGATGCGTGGGTGAAGTCCCGGATGAGCTGAGCGAGTCTCTTCGGCTGGTCCAGGGGGATGAGGGTGTAGCTGTCGTCTATTTCGACCAGTTGTCCTTGCGGGAGGAGTTCGGCGAGGCGGCGGCCGTGTTCGGGTGGCATTACGCGGTCTTCGCTCGCCCAGACCACGAGGGCGGGGCGGTCGAAGCCCGGCAGGCGTTCGGCCGCGCCAAGCAGGAAGTCGGCGTCTGAGGCCGCCGCCCGCAGTGTCCGCACTGTGTCGCGGCGGATCTCAGGTTGTGTCATGACCGGCTTCATCCACCGGGCGGTGGCGGCGTCTCCTCGTTTGGTCAGCCATCCGAACGCGATCGGGAGCCGCCGCACCGGCCGGAGCCGCATCTGCTGCATGAACAGCCCGAACATCCGGGGTGAGAGCTTGCCGGTGAGCACGAGCGTCTTGCCTGTCAGCCCTGGCGGGAAGTTGTCGAACGCATCGCATGAGGCGAGCACGACCCGTCCCACGCGCGCGGTCCCCTCGCACATGAGCAACTGGACGAGCGCCCCGCCCGTGTCATTGCCGACGAGGGTGACGTCATTCAGGTCGAGGCGCTTAAGGAACTCCGCGACCAGCCGAGCCATCCCGGGCAGCGACAGGTCCGCGTCGGGGCGCATCGCGTGACGATGCGCCCCGAGCGGCAGCGTCGGTGCCACGCACCGGTGATCGGCGGACAGATCGGCGATCAGTTCGTCCCACAGCGAGGCATCCATCATCAACCCGTGCAACAACAAGAGCGTGGGCCCGCTGCCGCCGGTGTCCTCGTATTCGACCGTCCCAGCGGACAGCTCGATCTTTTTCACCTTCCTGCGCCTCAGTGCCGCGCGGGATCAGCGTGCGCGGGGCGATCCACTCGCGCAGGATCGAGCAGGTGCCGGCGCAGGAAGGACAGCTGGGCCTCGACCGCCTGCTCGTGCTTCTCCAGGAATGGGGCGTAATGCCGGCCAGATATCCGGACGAGCTCCCCGCGGGGAGCGCGGCTCGCCGCCCGTACGCATGGCTCGACGGGCGATACCTGATCCTGGTCGCAGACGAAGACGAGCAGCGGGCACCGCACCTTGGACACGTCGCGGCCGGGCCGGTAGAGAGTGAGGCGGAGCGCGGAACGGGCAGCGACCATCTGCGTCCAGTCCGGGTACCTGTCCGAACGCAGTGCCCGATCACCGTCGAGGGTGTCCGGTGTCGTGAGCATCACGACGGTCCCCGGTTTCCCCGTAAGCGGCACCAGCCGCGGAGGGCGCCCCACGAGACTGCCGAGGGCATCGAGAAGGCCCCTGCCGGTGAACCGCAGCATCGCGAGCGGCTTTTGATGACGCACGGCGTTGCGGCCGGCGGCCGAACCGTCGGGGTTCGGTGTCTGCGCGATCGCCGCGCCAAGCTGCGGGTTACGCGCCGCGACGCGGAAGACGTGACCACCGGAGGCGGAGAAGGCCCAGACCGCGAGCCTGGCCGGATCGACTCCCGGCAGAGTCCCTGCGAAGTCGATCGCGGCCTGCCAGTCCCCGAGCTGATCCCTCATAGGGAAGACCAGGCGCGGCTCCCCACCACTCTCCCCAAGACGGCGGTAGTCGAAGGCGAGGACCGCGAACCCGGCATCGTTGAATCGCTTCGCGAACAGGTCGGTGGCCGGCTCCTTGGGTACCGCGAACCCCCCGGCCATGATCACGCAGGCACCGTTGGTGCCCGGGTAATACCAGGCGGCGCACTCGGTGTCGCCGCTGGTGAAGCGAACCTTCTCCCGCTCCACGGACTTGGTTGCATCTTGTTCGGTCATCTGGGTTTGTTCTCCGATGCTCATGGGCGCCTTCCCGATTCAGCCGGTCGAGCGGACCCGTATCGTGAGGCACCGCTCAGGTTCGGTCAATCGACTGTAGCACCAACATGAGGCACACCTCACCATCGATTATGTGAGGGGTGCCTCACATCGATATCCTGGGATCATGTCGTCATCCGCCCAAGAGCCCGCCGCCCTGGCCAGACCGCAGCGTCGTGATGCGCAGCGCAACCGGGAGCGCTTCATCGCCGCCGCTCAGGCCGCGTTCGCGGAGCACGGCGTCGACGCCTCCCTGGAACAGATCGCCCGCGACGTCGGCCTGGCGATCGGCACGCTGTACCGGCACTTCCCCACACGCGTCGATCTGCTACTCGCCGCCTTCGAACCCAAGCTGCAGGCGTTCGTCGAGAGCGCCGAACACGCCCTGGCCATGGCCGATGCCTGGGAAGGCTTCTGCGTCTTCCTCGAATCGCTGTTCGGGATGCAGGCCGGCGACCGCGGATTCAACGACTTGGTCTCGATGCGCTTCCCGGCCAGCGAGCGCACCGAGGTAATGCACGACCGGCTCTACCACCTCATTGAGAAGATCCTGCACCGCGCCCAGCAGCAGGGCGACGTGCGGCCGGACCTCACCGAGGCCGACATCATCACCCTGGTCTGGGCCAACGGCCGCATCATTGAGGCCACCAGCCACACCGCGCCACAAGCCTGGCGGCGCAACCTGCATCTCATGATCGATGCGTTCCGAGCCGCGAACCGACACGAACTGCCGGAACCTCCACTGACAGGAGAGCAGCTCTACGCGGCCATGGTCCACCTAAGCGGCTAGCGCGCGGTTAAGCCCCAGCGGGGACACGAGGGAATCCTGGGATCTGCCGACTTTAGGTGGCATAGCGCAAGGTGCGGTGAAGAAATGGACGACGCCGGCGATCTGGCAGCCGCGCCGCGACGACCGCAGCGGGCATCGGAACACGAGCGAGCAGACTCTCTACTGCGGCGCCGCAGCCCGTGGCTGACGACGGGCCTGCCCGCCCTGGTAGCCGCATCCGTCCTGGCCGTGCTCGGTATCTGGTGGTTCAGCCCCTGGGAGTACTTCTCGGGTGCGCGTGGAACCCCTCCCCGGCCGCTGAGCGGTTTGCCATCCCAAGGGGCCGACCGGTTCCGGGACGCCAGCGATCCAGTGCTGGTCGCGGGCACGTTGGTGGAGCGGCACGGGGCCGGTGCCCGAGCGGTCGACCTGCGTACGGGCCGGACCTGGTGGACGATCAGCAGGCCAGGGCGGGCACGGGTGGACGCGGTCGGCAGAGTCGACGGCGGACGCGCGGCAATCGTCTGGAGTGACCGGCGGCTGACCGTCATCGACGTCGCCACCGGCCGCCGCCGGCACGCGGATCTGCCGGACCGTTCCCAGGCCCACGTCGTGCACAACAATCACATCGCACCTGATGACGAGACAGCCGTCGGGTTCACCAACCAGGCCGGACGCTCGCTCGTCGCGGTCATTCAGCGACGCGGGGTCGACACATACGACGCCTCCTCGGGCCGCCACCTGTGGTCCTGGGCCGCGCCGGCGCATTGCGGCTTCAACGACCCGTCGGGAGCAGCGGCGGGCGCCTCGCTGTCCCTGGCCATCGGCTGCGAGCTCACCCCCGGCGCGGTCCGCCAGTGGGTGGTGGACTACGAGGACGCCTACAGCCTGCTGCTCGACGCCTCCTCCGGAAGGCCGCTACCGGGCTTCGGTCATTTCGCCGGCGGTCCGCTTGAGCCGGTGGGCGACCACCTCCTCCTGCAGAACGGGACCCACAATGGGGAGTCCTACGGCTATCGGGTCATCGATTCCCGTACGGCCCGGACACTCTGGCGCTTTCCTGCCGGACAAGTAGTTGCGGCGGGAGGCGACGGCCTGGTGGTCGGCACCACACGGGACGCTCGCCAGAGCACCGTTTATCGGGCCACCGACGGGAAACGGTTGTGGCAGTACAGCGCCAAGAGCGACGACGCTCGACTGCGATATCTCACGGTCGTGAACGGCCAGGTCCGCGCGGTCGATGGTCCCCGGGTCCTCACCTTCGACGGGAGCGGAGCGATCGCCGGTCGGCAGGACTTTCCCATGTTCGCCGCCGGTGGTAATCGCGCAGTCATCGGCGGTGACTACAGAACGCTCGTCGTGGAAGACATGAACGCGGACCGGACCCGGCATCCGCACGTCCGCCCGTACGTACTGCTCACCGCCACCCACTGACCCGATGGCGACAGCCGCCGGGTCGACACGCGGGGCACCGCGTCGGGGCGCCGGTGGTACTCGTGCCGGAAGGCCGTGAAGTGCCGACGCCATTTGGGACGCCAACGCCTTCCGCAGATCTGTTCCGCTACGACCGGCTTGCGCCAAGGGCTGACCTTGCCTGTCCGGGTGCCCGACCGCGCGTCTGGGCGATACCAGCTCGGTCCGGGTTTCGACAGGCGATGAGCTTGCCGGCCCGACACGGAGCAACGAGATGCGCGGCGCCTTGGTCGTGCCAACGGTCCCGGGCGTACGGCGCGGCACCCAGGTCTTCACGATCCGGTCCGTTCCGTTTCTGGGACACGGGCGCCGGCAGCCACGGCGGGCTCGGCCGGTGTCTCTGGATGCTCGAGACGTACGCGCGGTAGCCGGCGATCCAGCCGGGTGGGGAGCCACCATGCGCGGGTCCCGAACAGTTGCATGACGGCGGGCAGGATGAGGCTGCGGATAACGAGGGCGTCGAGGAGTACGGCGGCGGCCAGGCCGAGCCCGAACTGTTTGAGCAAGCGGTTCGGGTCCAGTATGAAGGATGCGAAGATGACGACCATGATCGCAGCAGCGGCGGTCACGATCCGGCCGGTGGTGGCGATCCCCTCCCGTACGGAGTGCGGCGCGTCGTGGGTGCGTTCCCACTCCTCCTGCATGCGCGACAGCAGGAATACCTCGTAGTCCATCGACAGACCGAAGGCGATCGCGAAGATCATCACTGGTACGTACACCTCGACCGGCCCGGGTTCGACGCCGATCAGCCTGCCCAGCACACCGTGCTGGAAGACCATCGTGATGACACCCAGCGACGCGCCGACGCTGAGCAGGTTCAGCGCCGCGGCCTTGAGCGGGATGAGAAGCGATCGGAAGACGGCCATCAGCAACAGCATGGACAGGCCGATCACCACCAGAACGAACACCGGAAGCCGGGCCGACACGGCGTCGGCGAAGTCCTCAGTGGCCGCTGTCGGCCCGCCGACCAAGAAGGTCGCGCCGGTGTCATGCGCAAGCGGCGGCAGGACCTCCCCGCGAAGCCGGGTAACCAGCTTCTGCGTACCGGCCGCCTGGGGCTTGGAGGAGGGATAGACCATGACGATGGTGAGACCCTCCCCGGACGGCAGCGGTGGGGTGGCAGCCGCGACTCCCGGCGTCGCGGCGAGCGCTCGCTGCGCGCGTCCGGCGGCCTGAGCGTCGCCGTCCACGACCACGACGAGCGGGCCGTTGAAACCGGGGCCGAAGCCCTCGGCGAGCAGGTCGTACGCCTGTCGGCTGGTCGTGGACTCGGCTCCATTACCGGCGTCGGCGACGCCGAGACGCATCCCCACCGCGGGCGCGGCGAGGGCGAGCAGCATGGCCACGCCTATGAGAGCCAGCGGCCACGGCCGCCTCTGGACCGACGCCGACCATCGGCGCCATCCATCGCCCTCGGCGCGTCGCCCGCGCTCGGCACGCCGGCGTACACCTCGCTCGATGCGCCCGCCCACGATGGCCAGCAACGCGGGCAGGAGCGTCAGGGAGGCGAACATGGTGACCAGCACGGCCAACGCGACGGCGACCGCGACACCCTGAAGCGAGCCCAGCCCCAGCACGGCAAGGCCCATCAACGCGATGATCACGGTACAGCCGGCGAAGAAGACGGTGCGCCCCGCGGTCTTCAGCGCGGTGCGTAGCGCACGCTCTCGCGACGCGCCACCGAGCAGTTCGCTGCGGTATCGGGAGAACAGCAACAGCGCGTAGTCGATGCCCACGCCCAGGCCGACGAGGACTATCAGCGACGTGGTGAAGTCGGCGACTTTGACCACGTGCGACGCCAGGATGAGCAGGCCGGTCGCGCTGCCGACCGCGAAGACGGCCACCACGATCGGCAGGCCGGCGGCCAGCAGGGACCCGAACAACAGGACGAGGATGATCAGCGCCGCGAGCAGGCCGACGGCCTCGGCCGGGCTGCCGCCTCCGCCCTCGGCCACGGTAACGGCGTCGCCGCCCAGCTCGATCCGCAGACCGTCGCCGCCGGCGTGCCGCGCCGCGTCGATCAACCGGCGGACGTCGACGGCCGGGATCTGCTCCGCCTGCCCGTCGAGGGTGACGGTGGCGTACGCGATCGTGCCGTCCCGTGACACTGCCTGGGTCTGCCCGTACGGGCCGCGGACATCGGACACATGCGGCAGGCCGCGTACACCCGCCAGCATCGCCTCTACGCGCGCGCGGGTCCGCGGCGCCGAGATGCCGTTCCGATCCTGAAGTACGATCTGGACCGTGGCGCCCGCCTGGATCGGCGCGTGTTCCTTGAGCGTGTCCAGTACCCGCTGCGACTCCGTTCCCGGCAGCGAGAAGTCGTTGTGGTAGCGACTCCCCGCAGCCTGTGAGCCGACTGTCACAGTTGCCAGAACGATGACCCATACGGTCACCGCCCACCATCGGTGGCGCTGGGACCATCCCGCGAGTCTCTCGAACAGACCCGCCTGCGGGTGGGGCAGGGTTCGCTGTGCTTCCGCCATCGTCGTGCTACCTCCCAAGAAGATCAGGTTCAACCGCACGGCGACGCTAGGTCTCCGGACCAGCGGCCTGACACACCCCGCGGGGCGAACCGCGCGTCCTCCCGTGGGGGGACGATCGATGCCACCGAAGGGCGATGGAAGAAGAAGATCGCGGGAATACGCTGTGCGAGTGAGACGACGGGAAGCCGCCATCGACGTGGGCATCAGCGCGCTGACGTTCGCCGTCTCGCTGATGCTGCTCGCCGTCCGGGGGTTCGGGACGCCCAGTCCGCACACCCGCGGTCTGGACGCGGTCGGCGTCATGCTGGCGTTCGGTTCCGCACTGCCGCTCGTGGCACGCCGATACGCACCCCTGACGGTGTACGTGCTCACCAGCGCCGCGAGCATGGCCCTGATACTGCTCTGGTACTCCTTCGACGTGCCCGTTGCGCAGTTGTTCGCGGTATACGCGCTCGCGGAGGCCTACGGCAGTGACCCGAGTCGATGGCGACGCTGGGCGGTGATGTTCGCCGCCGCCGTGTTCATCCCGGCGACGGCCGCCGCCTATGCCACCCGCGGCGACGGCGTGCGGGATGCCCTGCCCGCGATGGTCGGCTGGGCGCTGGTCTTCGTCGGCGTGTGGATCGCGGGCACCCCCGGTCGGTGGTGGCGGTGGCTGGTGGTATCCGCCGCCGCCCTGTTCATTCCGGGGACGGTCGCCTCCTTTGCCGTCCGTGACCGTGACGTGCAGGTGATCGTGCCCGCCATGGCCAGCTGGGGACTGGTCTTCGTCGGCGTGTGGATCGCCGGCGACCGCGCCCGGTTCCGGCGAGTGCAACTGGCCGAGCTCGAGGAACGAGCCGCGCGCACCGAACGCGAAGCCGAGCGGGAGGCTCGGCTGGCGGCAGCGGAGGAGCGCACGCGAATCGCCCGCGAACTGCACGATTCCGCCGGGCACGCCATCAACGTGATCCTCGTCCAGGCCGGAGCCGCCCGGCTGCTCCACGGCCGTGACCCCGACCGATCCCGGCAGGCCATCACCACCATCGAAGAAGTGGCCCGCAGCACGATCACCGAAATCGACCGGCTCGTCCTCGCCCTGCGCGACGACCACGGTGTCGAGCCGCCCGCGCCCGCTGAGCCGGCCGCGTTCGACGAATTGCTGGAAGGGCACCGCGCCAGCGGGCTCACGATCGCTGCCGACATCCGCGGATCGCGTGAGCCCCTGCCTCGCAGCATCGCCTGGGCCGCCTATCGCATCCTCCAGGAGGCCCTGACCAACGCCGCGCGGCACGGTCCCGGCAGCGCCGACGTCACTCTGGCCTTCGATCCGGACGCGGTCGAGATCACGGTCACCAATCCGACCGACGCGCGTGCCACCCCGCCGGCCACCGGCGGCCATGGGATCATCGGAATGCGTGAACGCGCCATCGTGCTGGGCGGCATCCTGCAGGCGGGTGCCGACGACGACACGTTCCGGCTGCACGCCAGGCTCCCGAGGTGCCAGGAGACACCGTGACGCTGCTGAGCGTAATGATCGTGGATGACGACGACCTGATGCGTGCGGGACTGTGCGCGGTGCTGTCCAGCGACGAGACCATCGACGTGGTCGCCGAGGCGGCCGACGGCAGGGCGGCCGTACAGACCGCCGCTCAGGTCGTTCCCGACGTCATCCTCATGGACGTACGCATGCCCGGCCTCGACGGCATCGCGGCCACCCGGCAGATCATCGCGGCCGCGCCGGCGGCACGCATCCTGATCCTGACCACCTTCGAAGACGAAGACTACGTCTACGAAGCCCTCACCGCCGGTGCCACCGGTTTCCTTCTCAAACGCACCCGGCCAGAACAGCTCATCGCGGCCATCCACACGGTCGCCGGTGGTGAATCACTGCTGTCCCCGTCGGTCACCCGCACCGTCATCGATCGCATGATCCAGCAGCCCAGACGCGATCCGCGCGCCATGCGACGGCTCCAGGCGCTGACCCCGCGCGAGCGCGAGGTCCTGGAACTCGTCGCTCATGGCCTGTCCAACACCGAGATCGCCGACACGCTCGTCGTCGAGGAATCGACGGTCAAGACCCACATGAAGCGAATCCTCGGCAAGCTCGATCTCCGCGACCGCGTACAGGCCGTCATCCTGGCCTATGAGGCCGGCCTCACGCGCCCGGGGGAGCGGCTGAACGCCGTGGCCGGGCGACGCGGGGATCAGAGGCAGCCGGTTCGATGAGCCGCCATTCGTGATCGATGCGGGCCGCCGCCCGGCGAGCGATACAGACCCGGCAGGCCGCGCGACCCCCTCACAGGCCTAGCAGAATGGCCCGGCCGACGGCGCCACCGGCCGCGACCAGCAGGGCATCACCGCGCCGAGACGGCAGACCGAGCTGGGGGCTACCAGAAGCCGCAGAAACACGCGCGCCTTACCGCTCTCACCTGCATCCTCCGCGACCTGACCACCGGCCGCCAGAGCCCAAGGGTCCGCGCTGGTCGTCCAGCCAAAGATTCCACAGGAGACAGTGTGATGCGCATCATATTTCAGCGATGAGCGGACAGCAGGGAAGTAGTCAGCAGCAACGACCCCATGGACAACACGCTCGACGCGACGATCGTGTTGCGGACCAGCTCGGTCCGCAGGCCGTATTCGCGGGCGTAGATGAACGCGTTCTGCGCGGTGGGCAGCGCCGAGCACGTGACGACTGCCAGCAGGTCGGTCCGCGACAGGTGGATCGCGTACCGCCCGAGGACGAAGGCGACACAAGGCTGAACCACAGTCTTGAGCGCCACCGTGACCGCCAGTTCGCCACGGGAACGCGGCCCGGGCTCGGGCGTACGGCCGTGCAGCGACATGCCGAGGGTGACGAGCGCCGCCGGGACGGCGGCCGCGCCGAGCAGTCGGCATGGCCCCAGGACCTGCTGCGGAACGTGCCCGGACGCGACCACGCCGAGCACGCAGGCGATGATGATCGGATTACGTGCCGGAAGCAGCAGGAAGTCGCGGATCTGGGTGCCGCCGTCGATGACCGTCAGCACTATCGGCGTCACCACGAGGACCTGGAACAGCATCACCGAGACGATGAACGAGGTGTTGCCGAGGAGCTGAACCGCCACCGGGATGCCGAGGTTGGCCGAGTTGACGTATCCGGCCGCCATCCCGCTGATCGCCTGGTCGCCGAGGCCTCGTCCGAACACCCAGCGGCCGGCCGCGAAACCGAGCAGGCAGGTCAGGGCGGTGCCCGCGCCGAACGTCACGATCGCCCAACCGGAGAACCGATCCAGACTCGTCGTGCTCAGCATCGCGAACAGCGCCGCCGGCATGGCGACATGAAAGACGAATCGCCCGAGCACGATCTCGCCCTGGTCGCCGAGGATCCGCGTACGGCCGGTGACGTATCCGACCGCCGTCAACAGCCAGATCGGCAGAAAGCCCGCGATCAATGCGTGTCCATGCGATAGATCGTACGATCGGCGGCATGGACTCGCGGCAGTGGACCGTGAAAGCCCGATCTCCGGGTCCGCTCCCTGCCAGCCCGTGACTACTGCGGGTGCCGAGTGACCGTGGCGGCAGCAACCACCGCCACAACCAGCTACAAAGACGCCTCCGCGGCGATCGACTGGCTCAAAAACGCCTTCGGCTTTCAGGAGGTCCGGGTCTACCTGGGCGAGGACGGCGTCGTCGCCCACGCCCAACTACGGCTGAACCCGGAACCTATGGATCAATCACCCCCGGGTGCGCGGGAGCAGGCACCGAGCCCCGGCCTGGCGAGCAGGGCGCTCTGGAACCATCCGTGAGTCCGCGGAGAACACCTGTCACTACGTGCCTCATGAACTCTCTTGATATTTGTCCATGTGGCCTCTAGCCGCATTTGTCCTACACGCCTTCCCTGACTAGAAATTCGGTCCCGTTTCCTCGCGCGAACGTAGGGCACTAAGTGATGGCGCCGCTACATTCGGTTACTGTGAGGGGTGGGAAGCGGAGCTCGTCATGTGCGAGGAGCTATGACAGCTTCCGTGCAGTGCCAGCCATTTCGCAGTGAATCGCGGCGCGCTATGACGGCCCCGTAAACCTACACAGAGGCGGTAGCAGTCCTCATGGCACAGGAAGCCAGGATCGACGTCGAGCTGACGTGGAATCAGGCCGAGGAGAATTCCTCGGCGGAGAAAGTGGCGGAGTTCGCCAAGAATCTGCCGCCGGGGCCGTGGTTCGGCACCCCGACGGGCGTGGCGCGCGCCGGCGACCGGCAGCCGAAGCAGACCTGGCCGCTGCGGTCCGCCCGACCGTACCGGCGGGAGATGGCCGTCGGCGAGGCTGCGGTCTACCTCGCCGACGGCCATGACGAGCTGGAGCGTCCGTTCATCTTCGCGGACGGCTTCAACTACGGTCCTAGTGACCTGCCGGGGCTGTTCGCCCACTTCAACGCGCCCTACCCGGGCAGCGAGGTCGGCTTCCTCGACCAGCTGCTCGCTGCGGGCATCGATGTCATCCTGGTGGGCTTCGAGCAGCGGCACACTCACATCCAGGCCAACGCCGGCGTGGTGATCAGCGCCATCAACGAGGCCATCCAACGGCGACGCGGCGACGCGCAGCTGATCGTCGGCGGGGTCAGCATGGGCGGCATCATCACCCGCTACGCCCTCGCTGAGATGGAAAAGCAGAACCAGGACCACCAGACCGCGACCTGCCTCTCCTGGGACTCCCCACACAACGGCGCCTGGATCCCGCTGGTCCTCCAGCAGATGGCCTACTTCTTCGAGTCGCTGCCGACCGGACCCGGCAAGATCAAGAAGGCCGAGCTGATCAGGAGCCCCGCCGCGCAGCAACTGCTGTACGCATGGATCCCGGACGCGAAGTACGAAGGCCCCGTCGCCACCTCCAGCGAACTGCGCACGCAGTTCCTGGGTGAAATGCGCGAGCTCGGCCAGTTCCCGAAGCGACCGCACAAGCTGGGCGTGGCCAACGGCACCGGCAGCGGTGCCGGCCGCGACCTGCCGCCCGGTGTGGAGGTGTTCAAGTACCAGGTACCGCTGGTCGTCTACGCCCAGGCGAACTTCCAGCCCGACGGCGGCGAGCGCAAGCCGATCGGTGAGATGCGGGCCGCCGGCCAGGTGCGGCGGGGCTTCACCTCGTACGTCCCCGGCCTCGACGGCGCGCCCGGCGGCACCCTGGACTCCTTCGGCGAGATCGCCAAGGAACTTGGGGCCGACATCCCGGAGACGTACAAGTCCAGCTGCTTCGTCCCCTCCGTGAGCGCGGTCGCGCTGGACTACGACCCGGCCGAGTGGGACGTCAACCCGTACGAGAACGTCGAGGCGGACGGTGTGAAAAGCGCGCTCGACGAGTTCAAGTGCGACAGCGAGAACACCGGGCACAGCCAGGTGACCAAGCCACTGGTCGACTGGATCGTGGAGAGAATCGTCCACTGATGCCAACCGCTTGGAACGTGCGGCCACCTCGGCGGGCTACCGACCCGGATGGCCGCACTGCCCAGGAGTGGCTCAGGCACCGGATCACGCTAGCGTTTCCACCGGTCAGGCGTGTGACGTGTGATTGTCTGCGCTGGGAAGTTCTTCCACGGTCTGCAGCAGGCCCCAGACGAAGTGGGCCACGTACGAGCGCCGACCGTCGCCATCGGGTGCGGAGAAGGCCACGTGCCATCGGCTGGGTATCGTTTCGGCCTGGTGCTGGACCGGCGCGAACTGTTCGGCCACGTCGTTCACGACGCATGACCATGGGGCCAGGTCCGCGACCGTATCCAGCCGCGGTGCCACGGCCGCCTCGGGCCGGATCAGCCACTCCTGAAGGACCGACCCCTCGGGTCCGAGCAGCGCTTCGAACCGCAGGCTCGGCCACAGTGGAAGCGTCCACCGGGCCGTACGGCAGATCACCTCACCCATACGCAGGTCCCCTTCGCCCACCGGCGGCCCGAGCACCAACCGAAGTCGGCGTTCACCGCCGGGGAATCTCGATGATCGCCGGATGCGTTGCCATCTGGCGTT
This sequence comes from Actinoallomurus sp. NPDC050550, assembly GCF_040655075.1. Classification (NCBI taxonomy): domain Bacteria; kingdom Bacillati; phylum Actinomycetota; class Actinomycetes; order Streptosporangiales; family Thermomonosporaceae; genus Actinoallomurus; species Actinoallomurus sp. NPDC050550. Next base: position 20,848 of record NZ_JBFAJC010000064.1, read on the forward strand.
CACCTGACGCATCTCGGTACGCGAGGCGTCCAGCGAGCGGACCGCGGAGGCGACGAGATCGGGCTGGTAATCGGCCATGCGTCGTAGCAGAACCAACTGGAACTCACGCCGCCCGAATCCTTCCATGACCGCATCAATAGTGGATACAGCCTGGTCGGGGCAACGCGACCGTTGACCGTCGCGTCTGTGCAGGTCCCCCGGTCATCGATGCCGCAGGGTGCGGTTGTGCTTTGTGGCAGTCCTCGCGTGAAACGGCGGCAGGGCGGTGTGTCCCTGGTTGCCTCTTGTAGGGTCCCCACAAGCTTGGAGCCTGGAATTCGCTATGCGGGACATTGGTGTACCCGGCGGTAATCGAGCAGGGTATGGACAGGTTCAGGCGACGTTCGAGATCCGGGCGTCGCCTTCTACGTGCTGGTGCTGGGAGGCTCGGTCGGTGTTCAGTCGTGTCGCGATCGTCAATCGTGGAGAGGCCGCGATGCGGCTCATCCACGCTGTCCGGGATCTTTCGGCGGAGACCGGGACACGGATCGAGACGGTCGCCCTCTACACCGACGCAGACCGCAACGCGACCTTCGTCCGTGAAGCGGACGTCGCCTACTCGCTGGGCCCCGCCTCGGCCCGCCCGTACCTCGACCACGCCGTCCTGGAGCGGGCGCTGGTGGAGACCGGGGCCGACGCCGCGTGGGTCGGGTGGGGGTTCGTCGCCGAGGACCCGGCGTTCGCCGAGTTGTGCGAGAAGATCGGTATCACCTTCGTCGGGCCGAGCGCGGAGGCGATGCGCAGGCTCGGTGACAAGATCGGCGCGAAGCTGATCGCCGAGGAGGTCGGTGTTCCGGTCGCGCCGTGGAGCCGCGGTGAGGTCGCGACTCTCGAGGACGCGCTGCGCGCCGGCGACGAGATCGGTTACCCGCTGATGCTCAAGGCGACCGCGGGCGGAGGCGGGCGAGGCATCCGCATGGTCGCTTCGAAGGAGGATCTGACCGACGCCTACGAGCGCACCAGCAAGGAGGCGCTGCGCGCGTTCGGCTCCGGCGTGGTCTTCCTGGAGCGCTTGGTCACCGGCGCCCGCCACGTCGAGGTCCAGGTCATCGCCGACGGGCAGGGCACCGCGTGGGCGCTGGGGGTCCGGGACTGCTCGGTGCAGCGGCGCAATCAGAAGGTCATCGAGGAGTCCGCCTCCCCGGTCCTGGAACCGGAGCAGACCGCCGAGCTGAAGGCGTCGGCCGAGCGGCTCGCCGTGGCCGTCGACTACCGCGGCGCCTGCACCGTAGAGTTCCTCTACCACCCCGGCGAGAAGCTCTTCGCCTTCCTCGAGGTCAACACTCGGCTGCAGGTCGAGCACCCGATCACTGAGATCACCACCGGCACCGACCTGGTCCGGCTGCAGCTGCACGTGGCGGACGGCGGGAAGCTGGAAGGCGCCCAGCCGGGCGAGGCCGGCCATGCCATCGAGGCCCGGCTCAACGCCGAGGACCCGGACCGCGACTTCGCGCCCGCCCCGGGCCGCATCGTGCGTCTGGTGCTGCCCGCCGGGCCCGGCATCCGCGTGGACACCGGCGTCAGCGAGGGCGACGGCATCCCGGCCGACTTCGACTCGATGATCGCGAAGATCATCGCCTACGGCCGTGACCGCGAGCAGGCACTGGGCCGGCTGCGCCGCGCGATGGCCGAGACCACAGTGATCATCGAGGGTGGCGCGACCAACAAGAGCTTCGTGCTCGACCTGCTCGACCAGCCCGAGGTGATCGACGCGAGCGCCGACACCGGCTGGATCGACCGCGTACGCGCCGAGGGCCGCCTGGTCGGCCACCGGCACTCCGCGATCGCTCTGGCCGCCGCGGCGGTCGAGGCATACGAGGACGAGGAGGAGGTCAGCCGGAAGCGGCTGCTGTCCACCGCGCACGGCGGGCGCCCGCAGGTGCAGCACGAGAGTGGCCGTCCGCTGGACCTCAAACTCCGCGGCGTCGACTACCGGGTGAGCGTGGCCCGGGTCGGGCAGAGGCGGTTCCGCGTCGGAGTCTCCGGCGGCGGTGACGTGCACCCCGTCGACGTCGAGGTCGAGCGGTTCGATGAGTACAGCGGCCATCTCGTGGTCAACGGCCGCCGGTTCCGGCTGGTGTCGGCCACGCACGGGCCGATCCACCTGATCGAGGTCGACGGCGTCACGCACCGGATCAGCCGCGACGAGGGCGGTGTCGTCCGTTCCCCGGCGCCCGCGCTGGTGGTCGCGACGCCGTCGTCGGTCGGTGACGAGGTCGAGTCCGGCGCGCCGATCCTGGTGCTCGAGAGCATGAAGATGGAGACGGTGCTGCGTGCGCCGTTCCGCGCCCGCGTCCGTGAGTGCCCGGTGTCGGTGGGCAGCCAGGTCGAGGCCGGCGCGCCGTTGATGCGGCTGGAGCCGCTGGCCGATGGCGGCGCTCAGGACGCGGAGTCGGCCGCCGAGACCGTCGAGATCGAGCTGCCCGCGGAGCCCGCGGCATCGGCGGCCGAGCGCGTCGAACGCGGCCTGCAGGACCTGCGCGGCCTGCTGCTCGGCTTCGACATCGACCCGTACGACCGCGAGCGGGTGCTGTCGGCCTACCTGGCCGCGCGCGGCGAACTGGGCGGGCGGCCGCTCGAGGGTGAGCTGGACCTGCTCACCGTGTTCGCCGATCTGTCCGAGCTGAGCCGCAACAAGCCGGGCGGCGAGCTCGACGTCGAGCCGGGCAGCCCGGTGCACAGCCCGCGCGAGTTCTTCCACAGCTACCTGCAGAGCCTCGACGTCGAGCGCGCCGGCGTCACCGACGGCTTCCAGGCCAAGCTCGGCAAGGTCCTCGCCCATTACGGCGTCGCCGACCTCGACCGCACGCCCGAGCTGGAGGCCGCGGTCTTCCGGATCTTCCTGGCTCAGCAGCGGATGAGCACCGGCGTCGCGATCGTGTCGGAGGTGCTGCGCCAGTGGCTGACCGGCGCGTCGCCGCTCGAGCCGCTCGGCGAGCGCGCCGGGCTCACCCTCGAGCACCTGGTCGAGGCCACGCAGGTGCGCTTCCCCGTGGTGTCCGACCTGGCCCGCGGTGTGGTGTTCCGCTGGTTCACCCAGCCACTGCTGCGCCGTAACCGCGCCAAGGTCTACGCCGCGGTACGCGACGACCTGCGCTACCTGGACGGCGACCCGGACGCGCCGGACCGCGCCGAGCGGATCCAGGCCATGGTGGCCAGCTCCGAACCGCTCGTCCGGCTGATCGGCCAGCGGATCGGCCGGGTCGGGCGGGATCACACGCCGCTCCTGGAGGTGCTGACCCGCCGCTACTACGGCAACCGTGGGCTGTCCGAAGTCACCGCGCGGGAGACCGAGGGCTGCCGGTTCGTCACCGCCGAGCACAGCGGCTCAGGACGCGTGACACGCGTGGTCACCACCGCCGTCGACATCGCCGCCCTGCCCGACGCCATCCGCGCCGTCGGCATGCTCGCCGCCGACGTCCCCGAGCACGGCCTGGTCGCCGACCTCTACGTCACGTGGGAGGACCAGCCGGACGCCGACGCGATGGCGGTGCGGCTCGGGCAGCTCCTCGCCAAGCACCCGTGGTCCGCGGGCGTCCGCCGGATCACCACCACCGTCGCCGGCACCAGCGGCGCGGTGATGCACCACCACTTCACCTTCCGGCCCGACGGCTCGGGATTCGCCGAGGACCGGCTGATCCGCGGCCTGCACCCGCAGATGGCACGGCGCCTGCAGCTGCAGCGGCTACGCGAGTTCGACCTCACGCGGCTGCCGTCCGCCGACGAGGAGATCTATCTTTTCAAGGCTGTGGCGCGCAGCAACCCGGCCGACGAGCGGCTCATCGCGATGGGCCAGGTCCGCGACCTGACGCCGCTGCGCGAGGCCGACGGCAGGCTGGTCGCGCTGCCGGCGGTGGAGGACGCGATCGCTGCGGGCCTGGACGCGATCCGTAACATCCAAGCGCAGCGACCCCAGAACAAGCGGTTCGACACCAACCGGATCATGATGTACGTCTGGCCGTCGACCGAGCTGTCCACCGACGAGCTGAACGCCCTGGTCCAGCGCGTCCTGCCGACCTCGGCGGGCGCGGGTCTGGAGGAGGTCCAGTTCGTGGCCCGCCAGCGCACCGCCTCCGGCGAGCTGGCCGAGGTCGCCGTGCGGATCACCCTTGACCCGGGCCACGGCGCGAGCCTGCAGGTCGGCGAGCCGTCGACGGAGCCGGTGCAGCCGCTGGACGACTACCGCCAGAAGGTGCTGCGTGCCGCTCGGCGCGGGAACGTCTACCCGTACGAACTGACCGGCCTGCTCGCCGGGCCGGGGGGCGGCTTCGTCGAGCACGACCTCGACGACCACGGCGCGCTCGTGCCGGTGGACCGGCCGAAGGGGAAGAACTCCGCGGCGATCGTGGCGGGCGTCGTCACGACGCCGACCGAGCGGCACCCCGAAGGCGTCACCCGCGTGGTCCTGCTCGGCGACCCGACGAAGGCACTGGGGGCGTTGTCGGAACCGGAGTGCTCGCGGGTGATCGCCGCGCTCGATCTCGCCGAGCGGATGCGGGTCCCCTTGGAGTGGTTCGCGCTGTCGGCAGGCGCGCGGATCTCGATGACCTCGGGCACCGAGAACATGGACTGGGTCGCGGCCGCGCTCAAGCGGATCGTCACGTTCACCCAGGACGGCGGCGAGATCAACATCGTGATCGCCGGGATCACCGTCGGCGCCCAGCCGTACTGGAACGCCGAGGCGACGATGCTCATGCACACCAAGGGCATCCTGGTGATGACGCCGGACTCGGCGATGGTGCTCACCGGCAAGCAGTCGCTGGACTTCTCCGGCAGCGTGTCGGCCGAGGACAACTTCGGCATCGGCGGCTACGACCGCGTGATGGGGCCGAACGGCCAGGCGCAGTACTGGGCGCCCAACCTGCCGGCCGCCCGCGACGTGCTGATGGCGCACTACGACCACACCTACGTCGTGCCCGGCGAGACGGCTCCGCGGCGAGCCCGCACCACCGACCCGGCCGACCGCGACGTCTCCGCGTTTCCGCACCCGATCGCCGGCAGCGACTTCACCACCGTCGGCCAGATCTTCTCCGCCGAGCACAACCGCGACCGTAAGAAGCCGTTCGACATTCGCACGGTGATGCGTGCCCTGTCCGACCAGGATCACCCGGTGTTGGAGCGCTGGGCGGGCATGGCCGACGCCGACACCTCGGCGGTGCAGGACGTGCACATCGGCGGTTGGCCGGTCTGCCTGATCGGCATCGAGTCGCGGTCGGTGCCGCGGCGCGGCTTCCCACCCACCGACGGCCCGGACACCTACACCGCGGGCACGCTGTTCCCACGGTCGTCGAAGAAGACCGCGCGGGCGATCAACGCGGCGTCCGGCAACCGGCCGCTGGTCGTGCTGGCGAACCTGTCCGGGTTCGACGGCTCACCGGAGTCGATGCGCAAGCTCCAGCTGGAGTACGGCGCGGAGATCGGCCGGGCGATCGTCAACTTCGATGGGCCGATCGTGTTCTGTGTGATCTCCCGCTACCACGGCGGCGCGTTCGTGGTGTTCTCCAAGGCGCTCAATCCGAACATGACCGTGCTGGCGCTGGAGGGCTCGTTCGCCTCGGTGCTCGGCGGTGCCCCGGCGGCCGCCGTGGTGTTCTCCGGTGAGGTGAACAACCGCACCGCGACCGACCCGCGGGTGACCGAGCTGCAGACGCAGGTCTCGGCGGCCGGCGGTGCCGAGCGGGCGGTGCTGAGCGCCCGGCTCGCCGAGGTGCAGTCCGCCGTCCGGGCGGAGAAGCTCGGCGAGGTCGCCGCCGAGTTCGACCGGGTGCACAGCATCCAGCGCGCGGTCGAGGTCGGCTCGGTAGACGCGATCATCAGCAGCGCCGAGCTGAGGCCGCGGATCATCGAGGCCATCGAGCGCGGAATGGGCTGACGCACGGATGGGCACGCATCACGCGCCCGGCCGCTGACCCGGCCGTCCAGGACCGGCGCACGGTTCTGGACGAGTATGAAGGTTTCAGCCAACATCGCCCTCATCAAGGCCGTTTTTCTCCGCCCGCCGCTGCATGATTCCAGCGAAATGCTCGACATGAGCGCCCGGGCCCACCGTCGAAAGACCGTCACCGGGCTGATCAACGAGTGCTGCGGCGCTGCCTGATCGCACTGCGGACGCCCAGGTCAGCGACACCATCCGCGGTTTTTGGCACCGCACGCGGCTTCGGCCGCCGACCGCGAACTCGGCTGCCCGACTACCCGCCGGATCGTCCTGGCATCGATAACGGCATGTTCAGCGAGCATTGATTTGGGCCTAGTACTGACGATGCCGTCCAATTACCGTCGCCCTCACCCAGCCTGAGGAAGCCACCCCACGCCTTTCACCTGACCGATACCTGACGACCCGCCCCGTCCTCACCCTCGCCAGAGGAGAGCGACCATGCGTGGCTGCCATGCCACGGTGCCGCGTCCTGTCCCCGCGCCCGCGGAACGGCTTTCTCGCCGGCCATCGCGTCACGCTGCGCGAAGCCCACCCCGCCTCATTGACGCTCCGGGCTTGAACCGCACTCGCAGCATATGCAATCTCACGAAATTTCGAACAGGAGGTCGTTACATTGTCCCCCCGCGCATTCGTTTCCGTTCCGTTCGGGGCCTGAAATGAGGGCCTTCGGACATCATCGTGCGACGAAGCGGCAGGCAGGACTGGCCGCGACGATCGCGGCCGGCGCTCTCACATTCTGCCTCGCCACCATCCCCGCAGCCGGCGCCTCCAGTGGCACGCCGTCTCCGCATCCCGCCGCGACCGGCCCGAACCTGTCCGCCCCGGTCTCTTCGCACCCGGTCCCCGGCATCACCGGCCGCGCCGCCGCGAAGTTGTTAACTCCCGCCCAACGCGCCCAGTTCCGCAGCCGCCACGCCCTCTGGCGCAGCGCTCCTACTCGGCACAACACTCCGTCCATGGTTCATGCGGCCGACGACGGCCACCAGTTCTGGGCTGTCTACCCAACGGCCGACGGCGGCCCCACCGGCGTCTACGCCACCCATTCGGTCCTCCCGAACCTGCGCGCCTCGAACAGCAGCGACGTCATCTACGCGCCCACGCTGTACCCGTCCGGTAACGCCTGCATCGAGGACACCACCGCCTACCTGCACGACAGCGCCGTGATCTGGGCCTGGGACTGGTGCCAGAGCCAAACCGTCGGCAAGCTCACGGTAATGGACTCCGCCTTCCAGGCCACCTACGTCCGCAATGGTGCCTACGGGGTCATGATCAACAAGACCGACGCGGCCACCAACACCTGGCAGATGCTGCTCTACAACTTCACAACATCGCAGTGGGATCCCTACTTCACCTCCCAAGGCCCCAATGGCGTCTACGACTTCGGCTGGGACGCCTTCGAGGTCTACTCCGCCACTGACCCCTCCACCGGACGCCCCTATATCTGTGCCGACACCGCCGGCCGCTCTTTCACCGCGAGCAATATCCAGCAACGGGAAAACGGCACCTGGAAGCCACTGACCGGCTCCGATTCCACCACCGACCCCACCGGCACCATATTCGGCTGCCCCAACCTGCACGCCACCTTCACCACCCCGAACTCCACCTGGCGCGTCAGCAACCCCTGAACCCGTCTTTCCGAAGCACCAATCCCATTGGATTGGTGCTTCGGACTTGGTGTGGGGTCGGCTTCGGGCGCTCGCTGACGGACTCGGCGAAACCGGCCGCCGCGCGACCGAGGGGGACGCGTGCTCTCCTCCTGATCGCGTGCCCGATGCCGACCCCTCTACGTGAGACTGGCCTCGGCGTGTTCTCCGAGACGAGGGAGTCGAAGGATGTCGACATCGCACGTGGTCGTCGTCGCGGCATTGGCGACGGCGGCGACCGGGTGTTCGCTCCTGGGCGGGGGAGCGGGAGACCCGGTTCGTGCCACGCCACCGTCCGTGGCCCCGTTCGCCTCGACGGGGACGCCGGTCGGGGCGTGTTCCGCCGGCTACGAGGCCGACCATGAACGGAGTCGAGGACTGGTGAGCGTCGACGCCCGCCCCATCGGTGTCGTCGCCGTGTGGCTGCCGGGAATGAACCAGCGCCCCTGCCGTGCGGCGCTCACTCGCGGGAACGCCGACTTCGCGCGGCGACTCGCCACGGACATCCGAACGGCACCGAAATGGCCGTCAGGGGCGTACAACTGCCCCATGGACGACGCCTCGGGCGCGAGTCTGTACTTCGAGCAATCCGGGACCGCGAAGGCGGAATTGGTGGACGTCCATCTCGCCGGTTGCCGTGGAATCGGCGCCCCGGGCCGGTCGAGTCGCGAACTGACCGACCGGCTCTCCCACGACCTGGCATCGATCGCCCCGGCCCCGTGGCGTACGGGTCTGTGACCAGCGCCCTCGCACTCTTCCACACTTGGTGGCTCCGCCGACATGCGATCCGACCGATGTACGCCTCGCCCGGCGGCCGAGCTTATGAAAGCGATTTTTGCTGCTTTCAGGATTCGTCGCGGCGCGTGACGCCGCTCGGACGTCCATGACGTGCGGTTGTTGCCGATCGCGCCCGCCGGTTCGCGGTGCGACCCGTCGCGGTCGGCTTGACCCTTTGGCGTTGCCCGCGACACGGTCGAGACCGCGTGCTGGGCCGGTTTAGTCCGGCATTCCGGTGGACCTGGGGAAAGGACCGGGGAATGCGAAAGCGAGGACGTGGCGGCCGGGTCGCGACCGCTTTCGGCGTCGTCATCTTGACCATCGCCGCCGTGGGCGGGTGGACGGAGGAGCCGTCCGGCCCGGCGGCCGGCGATTCGCAGCGCGCGCAGCCGGCGGTGGCACACCAGGTCACGCTCCTGACCGGCGACCGGGTGACGGTACAGACCAATAACAAATCCTCCGTACAGGTCGTCCGCGGACCCGGCCGGGCGAACGTGCCGTACGCGGTGAAGGCGTACGGCGGACACGTGTTCGTGGAGCCGGCCGACGCCGCGAGGCTGATCGCCAGGGGCCGGCTCGACGAGCGGTTGTTCGACGTGACCCAGCTGGTGGCGTGGGGGTACGACGACGCGCACACGGCCGACATCCCGGTCATCGCCAAGGGCGCTGCCGTCCTGCCGTACGGTCACGGCACGAGGAAGCTGCCCGCGCTGGGCATGTCGGCGACCCGCATACCGAAGCCGAACGCCGAAGCGACCTGGCGCGACCTCACCGCGGGAGCCGCCGAGCCCACCACGTTCGCCACCCCGACGACGAAGATCTGGCTGGACGGTAGGTTGCGGGTCACCGACGACGTGAGCGCCGCGCAGGTGGGCGCGCCGGCGGCATGGCGCAGGGGGCTGACCGGCGGCGGCGTCACCGTCGCGGTGCTCGACAGCGGGTACGACCCGGCGCATCCCGACCTCAGCGGCGTGGTGACGCAGAGCCGCGGATTCACCGACCAGGGCGCGGCGGATGTGACGGACGACCATGGGCACGGCACCCATGTCGCGTCGATCCTGGCCGGTTCGGGCGCCGCGTCGAACGGGCGGTACAAGGGCATCGCGCCCGGTGCGAAGCTCGCGGTCGGGAAGGTCTGCGACGACGCCGGGTGGTGCGACGCGTCGTGGGTGCTGGCCGGCATGGCTTGGGCGGCGCAGACGGTCAAGGCACGGGTGGTCAACCTGAGCCTCGGCGGCGCCGACTCGCCCGGCGTGGACCCGCTCGAAGAGGCGGTCAACACGCTCACCGCGCAGACCGGGACGCTCTTCGTGATCGCGGCCGGCAACGACGGGCGGGACAGCACGATCGAGTCGCCGGGCAGCGCCGACGCGGCGCTCACCGTGGGTGCGGTCGACTCCGCCGACGCGCTCGCGTCGTTCTCCTCCCGCGGTCCGCGCGTCGGCGACTACGCCGTCAAACCCGACGTCACCGCGCCGGGTGTGGACATCATCGCGGCCAAGGCGGCCGGTTCGGACCTGGGCACGCCGGTGGGCACGGCCTACCAGAAGCTGTCGGGCACGTCGATGGCGACTCCGCACGTGGCTGGGGCAGCGGCGATCGTCGCGGGGGAGCATCCGGACTGGACGGCTCCGCAGCTCAAGGCCGCGCTGACCGGTTCCGCGCATCCCGGCGCCGACGTGTCGGCGTATCACGAGGGCACCGGACGTCTCGACATCGCGCGGGCCGTCACCCAGCAGGTCACCGCCGCGCCGACCGGCATGTCGGCGGCGCTGGCCTGGCCGCACACGGCCGGGCAGTCGGCGGCCCGTACGTACGCGTACACCAACCACGGCACGGTCTCGATCACGCTGACGCTGCGCACGGCCGGCGTTCCGTCCAAGCTCGTCCGGCTGAGCCCGTCGTCGGTGACGCTGCGACCGGGCGTGACCGCGCAGGTCACGGCGACGATCGGGGCCGACGGCGTGACCCCGGGCACCTACAGTGGGCTGATCACCGCCACGTCCGCAGACGGGAAGGTCGTGGTGCGTACGGGTGTCGGCGCGTTCATCGAGCCGGAGGCGTACGACGTCACGGTCTCGGCGGTCGACCGCGACGGGCAGCCGAGCGACACGGGGGTCGACTTCTTCGACCCGGCGACGGGCGTCGTCACCAGGGCGTCGACCGTGGGCGGCACGGCCACCGTACGGCTGCGGGCCAAGCGGTACATCACCCACGCGGCCGTCTTCACGCAGGGGACGGATGTCAGCAGTCTGCTCCAGCCGTACACCGTCGGCGCGAGCGACCACCGGGTCGCGCTCGACGCCCGTACGGCGAAACCGGTCACGGTCACCATCGACCGGGCCGACGCGACCGCCACCCTGAACGCGATGTCCGCCTACAACGGTCGGGGCGGGGCGATCGTCGGCATCGGCAGCGGTAGGCCCGGGCACGTGAGCGTGCTGCCGGTCAAGGACCGCGACATCGTCTTCAACGTCCAGTCGCTGTGGACACAGCAGGACGCGACCGAGACAGCGCCCAGTAAGTACCGGTATGACCTGGCCGACGTCGTCCGCGGCCAGGTGCCGGCCGACCCGACGTACCACCATGCGACGGCCGACCTGGCCGCGATCCAGATGCACTGGCGGACACTGGGCGCGGAGACCATCGGCAGCCATGTCTGGGCGCCCGTGCTGCCGGACGTCTTCCTGTCGGTGGGCACCGGGATACCGATGCGGCTGCCGGCGGCGCAGACGGAGTACGTCACCCCGCGGCAGGCCTACTCGCGGACGCTCTACTACGGTCCGGACGACCGGAGCCTGCTGCAGGGAGGCGCGCTCGCCGCGCCCGACGCCTCGTACGCCGCCAAGACCTATGCGGAGACGTGGAACGCCGCCGCCGTCGGTCCGGCCTTCCCCGGCAACGGAGGCGGCGACCGAACCGGCGACGTGCTGACCTACGGCGGCGACGGGCTGTTCAGCGACGCGGCCGCCGGGCACGTCGGCCGGGACGTGCGGGCCACTGGCACGGTCCAGCTCGTGCGCGGTTCGACCGTGGTCAAGACGGCGAAGCTGAACGGCGGATACGCGGCCCTGACGGCGACGCTGCCCGCGCGTTCGGCGACCTACACGTTGAGCGTGTCGGCCCAGCGGCCGGTGACGCCGTCCACCGCGGTGACGACGGCGTGGACGTTCAGGTCGGGGCACACCGCGAGCCGGCATCCACTGCCGCTGCAGGCCGTGCGGTTCGCGGTGCCGGGGCTCGACGACGCCAACCATGCCGCGGCGGGCACGACGGTGAGCCTTCCGGTGCAGGTCGTCCGCGACCCGGGCGCCCCGTCGGCGTCGGTCGCCGCACTCACCGTGCAGACCTCCGCCGACGACGGTACGACCTGGCAGAACGCACCGCTCGTACGCTCCGGCGGCGGCTGGGTCGCCACCGTGACCAACCCGGCGACGCCCGGGTTCGTCTCGCTGCGGGCCACCGCCGCGGACAGCGCGGGCGACTCGGTCGAGCAGACGATCGTACGGGCGTACACGGTGCGCTGATCACCCCTCGACTACGCCGACGGCGGCGTTGCGCCTGCGTAGAAGGCAGGACGGGGCTTCACGCCGGCGCCGACGACGCCGCCCGACTGCCGGGCCTCGACGGTGGCATTGGAGATGACGGTCGCGGCGTAGCCGTCCCAGGCGGATGGGCCGATGGGCGCGTCGCCCGCCGCGATGCCCGCGATCCACTCGCGGAACTCGGTGTCGAAGGCGTCGGCGAAGCGGCCCACCCAGTCGGTGAGCAGCGCCGTGCTGTGCTGCCCTGCGGTGCGTACGCCGACCGCGGCCGGGTCGGGCAGCCGCACGAGCCCCTCCTCGCCGACCACCTCGCACTGAATGTCGTAGCCGTACTGGCAGTTGACGAAGACCTCCAGGTCGATGCGGACGCCCTTCGCGGTCTCATAGAGCATGATCTGCGGGTCTGTCAGGTGCGCGAACCGCTTGCTCGCGGAGCGTGGCGTGACCACCTGGGCGGAGACGATCTCGTCATCGAGGAGCCAGCGCAGCACGTCGATCTCGTGCACCGCCGTGTCGAGCGCCGCCATGTCGGAAACGTACGACTCCGGAACGGTCGGGTTGCGGTGGGCGCAGTGCACCATCAACGCCTCGCCGATCCGGCCGGAGTCGATGACGTGCTTCAGCTGCCGGCAGCCCGCGTCATAGCGGCGCATGAAGCCGACCTGAACGAGCCGGCGGCCGTGCGCCATCTCCGCCTCGACGATCCGCAGGCAGTCCTCGGTGGTGGTGGCAAGGGGCTTCTCGCAGAACACCGGCTTCCCGGCGGCGATCGCGCCCAGTACATGCTCCGCGTGCGTGGGACCCCAGGAGGTGACGAGCACCGCGTCGACGTCGTCCGCCGTGATCAACTCGGGGCCGTCCGCGAAGACCCGGGCGCCGACGTCGGCCGCCGCGTCCTCGGCGCGTGCGGCGTCGATGTCGGTGACCGCCGTGACCTCGACGCCGGTCACGGTGTCGGTGAGCCGGCGGATGTGTTCCCGGCCGATCCAACCCGTTCCGATCACTCCGACGCGCACAGTCATCGAGATTCCTTTCTGTGCCCCGGCCCGCGGGAGCCGGGAACCTCCTGCCGCACTCGGCGCTCGTGGCCTGATCAGGTGGGTTTGGATCGATCCAAGTGATGCGATGGAGGATTCTCCTCTTTCGGGCAGGTGTCAAGAGTCGGAGCGCCGGGTCGACGGGGTCCGGCTCGCCGGACGCGCGCTCTACGGCGTCACTTGCTGGGCTGGGGAACCTTGCAGTAGGCGCTCGGGTTGAGGCCGATGTAGTTGAGCGGGCCGGCGATCCACGTGAGGCCGATCGTGGCGAAGTTCGCGCAGCTCCCGTCGAACCGGGTGTAGTAATGGCGCTGCCCTGCGGCGAGCCCTCCGATGACCAGCCAGACGACGACGATCCACCGTCCGGTCCGCATCGTCACCTCCGATGTTCTCGCCGCCGACTCTGGAGGTACGACGATAACGACAAGATCGGCCAATAGCTTGCAAGCCGGATGGGCAGTGTCACTTTATCGGTTACCTGGACACCGAGCCCCTTTTGTGTCGGGTGCCGGCGGCGAGACCAACACCTGGCGTTTCGTCCAGTCAAAGTGCCTGAACACTGTACGAAGGTCCATGGCGGGTCGGGCTGCGGTCGGGGTTGACTGACGCCCATGAATTCGACGAGGCACCGGGTCGTGGTGCCCGCCCGAGAGGCACGCGTGGTCCGGCTCGCGACCGGTGATCGGGTCCGCGTGGTCGACCTCGAAGGCCGGCAGGTGGGCGATGTCTTCTGCTTCGCCGCCGAGGACCCGTCCGAACATCTCAGTGCCGCACATACCCGAACCCAGCTCGGCCGGCTGTTTCCGGCGCTGGGGGAGTCGTTCGTCACCGACCGGCGGCGGCCGATCCTGACGCTGGCCGGCGACACGTCCCCCGGGGTGCATGACATGCTCATCGCCGCCTGCGATCCGGCGCGCTACCGGGCCCACGGTGTCGACGGCCGGCACGCCTCATGCGCGGAGAACCTGCACCGCGCCCTCGGAGAGGTGGGCCTGCGGACCGCCGTCGTTCCCCAGCCGGTCAACGTCTTCATGCGGATCTCGATCGACGGGGACGGCGGTCTGAACTGGCTGCCCGCGCTGAGCCGGCCGGGAGACAGCGTGACCTTCGAGGCGGCGATGGACTGCGTGCTGGTGGTCTCCGCCTGCCCGCAGGACGTCGTCGGCATCAACGGGGGGAACGAGCCGACGGCGCTGGCCCTCGACCTGTCGCCCGCCCATGAGTCCGCCGAGCGGGTCCCCGCTCTTCATGACACAGGAGAGAAGCAGTGACCATCATCGACTCCGGAGCCGCGCACCCGGCTCTGGCACCTCTGGACGTCGCGGGCCTGGACCTGCGGAACCGGCTCGCGGTCGCGCCGATGACCCGCGTCTCGGCCGCACCCGACGGCACGCCGACCCGGCAGATGGCCGACTACTACGCGGAGTTCGCCCGCGGCGGCTTCGGCCTGGTGATCACTGAGGGCACCTACACCGACGACCGGCACAGCCCGGGATACTTCAACCAGCCGGGCATCGTTACCGACGGACACGTCGCGGCCTGGCGGGAGGTCACGGAGCGGGTGCACGCGGCCGGTGCCCGTACCGTGCAGCAGCTGATGCACGCGGGAGCACTGTCCCAGGGCAACCCGTACCGGCCGGGGACCGTCGGCCCGTCGGCGGTCGCGCCCCTACGCGAGATGATGCCCGAGTACGGCGGCAGCGGGCCGTGGCCCGTGCCCCGCGAGATGACCGCCGCCGACATCGACGAGGCCGTGGCCGGGTTCGTCGCCGCCGCCGGGAACTCCCTGCGCGCCGGGTTCGACGGCGTGGAGGTGCACGCCGCCAACGGCTACCTGCTCGACCAGTTCCTGACCGACTACACCAACCGGCGCACCGACGGCTACGGTGGCGCGCTGATCAATCGGCTGCGACTCACCGCCGAGGTCGTCGCGGCGATCCGCGCCGACCTCGGCCCGGACGCCGTCATCGGCGTGCGCCTGTCCCAGGGCAAGGTGAACGACTTCACCCACCGCTGGCCCGGCGGCGCCCGCGACGCCGAGGTGATCTTCGGCACGCTGGCCGGGGCGGGGGCGGCGTACCTGCACATCGCGAGCGAGGGGCGAAGCTGGATCGAGAGCGCCACGCTAGACGGCGAGGTCACCATCACTCAGCTCGCGCGCAAGGTGTCCGGGCTGCCGGTGATCGCCAACGGCGGCATGCACGATTCGGGCCAGGCCGCGGAGGTGCTCGAGAACGGGCACGCGGATCTGCTGTCCCTCGGGCACGGTGCCCTCGCCAACCCCGACCTCCCCCGGCGGCTGGAAAGCGGGGCCACGCTGGCAGAATTCGATCATCGACTGCTGCAGCCGATGGCGACGCTGGACAACGCGGAGCGCCACCGCCGTGAGCGGGCCGGCGCGGCGTGAGTCCGGCTCCAGCCGGAGTGGACGGAGATGACGCGATGGACGAGTCGGGCTGGCGGGCCGGGGCCCGGTGCGTGTTCACCCTGACGTTCGACGTGGACGCCGAGGCCGCCGTCCTCGCACATGGACGACGGTTCGCCGACCACGCGATGACGATGTCGCACCAGGCGTACGGCCCGGAGGTCGGCGTGCCACGGCTGCTGGAACTGCTGGCCGACCTCGGCGTGCCGGCGACGTTCTTCGTGCCGGGCTGGGTCGCCGAGCGGCGGCCCGGCCTGGCGGCCGCCATCGCGGAGGCCGGGCACGAGGTCGCGCACCACTCGTACAGTCACCGCCCGCCCACCGGGATGAGCGCGGCCGAGGAGCGCGCCGACTTCGAGCGTGCGCTGGAGGTCTTCGCCGACCAGGGCATCGAGATCGCCGGGCACCGCGCCGCGCTGTGGGAGGCGACGTGGCGTACCCCGGAGCTGATCACCGAGCACGGGCTGCGGTACGACTCCTCGCTGATGGGCGACGACCGCCCGTACCTGCTGACGACGTCGGGCGCCGACATCGTCGAGCTACCGGTGCACTGGTCGCTGGACGACTGGGAGCAGTACGCCTTCCTGCCCGACCCGCACGTCGGCTCGGTCATCGAGTCGCCGGCGAAGGCGCTGGAGATGTGGCGGGCGGAGCTGGACGCCATGCGGCACTACGGTTGCCTGTTCAACCTCACCAACCACCCGTTCCTGACCGGTCGGCCCGGCCGGGCCGTCGCGCTGCGCACGCTGGTGGAGTACGCGCTGGAGTGCGGCGACGTACGGTTCGACCGGTGCGGGGACGTCGCCGAGCGCGTACGCGTGGACCGGACGCTGCCCCGCCGCAGTCCGGAACCGCCTGACGTCGACCCGGCGGTCTACCCGGTCGACTGACCCACGGATCCAGGCCGGGGCGGCGGGCCCTTCGCCGTGACGGACCGACGGGGCGTACATGGTCAACGTGTTCAGGTCGGGGCGGCGGGGCCTTCGTCGCGGCCCTTCGTCGCGCCGTTCGCCCGGTCAGGGGAGCTGCCTGAGCGCGTCGGCCCGTAGTGCGAGGAAGAGGTCGACCAGGTCCTCGGTCCGGTTGACGTCGCGTCCGGTCAGCTCGGCGACCCGCGTCATGCGGTTCCGCAGCGTATTGACGTGCACGTGCAACGCCGCGGCGGTGGCCGCCCAGTGGCTGTCGTTGTCCAGGAACGCGCGCAGGCTGGCCTCCAGCCCTCCGCCGCGCGCCGCGTCGTGGGCCCGCAGCGGGTCGAGTACGGCCGAGGAGAAACGCCGCAGCGTCTCAGGGTCGTGCCGGCCGAGCAGCAGCAGGTGGGTGTTGAGCTCGTCGTACGCCATGACCACCGGGCCGCCGCTCCGGCGGCGGAGCACGCGGCAGGCCTCCCGCGCCTCTAGCACCGGACGGCGCAGTCCGGCCGCGTCCGGGGCGGTCCCACCGAGCCCGGCGACCAGGCGGCGGTCGCCGAACCGCGGCGCCAGGCCGGTCACCAGCCGCCGGGCGAGAGCGGCGAACTCCGTTTCCGCGGCCCGCCAGGACACGATCACGACGACGTCCTGGCTGGCGGCCGCGGTCACCACAGGAACGCCCTGGGTCAGGAAGAACTCGGTCACCGCGTCGCCCAGGCCGGTCGCGCCGAGGCCGTCATCGTCGGCGAACGCCAGCGCGCACACCGCGAGCGGGTGGCTCGCGTCGATCCCGAACGCCCGCAGCCGACCTGGCAGCTCCGCCTGCCGCCCTGGCCCGGACAGCACCATGTCGAGCAGCTCGCCCGCGAACCGCATCTCGATCGCGTGCACGGCCTGCTGCTTGGCGACCTCGAGGCTGAGGAACGACGCCGCCTGACCCAAGGCGTCCTGCTCGGCCGGGCCCAGCTCGGCCATCGGACGCAGGCACACCAGGCCCGCGTCCACCTCGCCGAGCGCCGCGATCAGGAAGATCGACGCGTACCCGCCCGGGCCGAGGTCGATCTCCAGCGGCGGCGGATGCCGGGCCAGGGCCTCGGCGACGAGGCGTGCCTGCCCGGAGTTCAGGTCGGCGCCGGCCGCCGCGACGACCCTCGCCGTACGGTCGATCACGGCCAGCGGAAGGTCGTGGTCGCGGCGCAGCACCCGCAGGATGCCGGACGCGCCGGCTCCCCGTGCCATCACGTCAGTGAGCGCGTCGCTCCGCCGGATGCGCCCCAGCAGGTCCCGCTGGCGCTCCTCGGCGTACGCGGTGGCCATGGCATGGGAGAGCGCGGTGAACGGAACGTCTGTCGACAACTCGATGAGCGGCAGGCGCGCCCGATGGCAGGCGCCGACGAGCTCTGCCGGGACCCGCCGGACGCTCTCTCGCAGGCCGAACACGATCCCGCCCGCACCCGCGCCCGCGACGCGCGCCACGAACGCCTCGGCGTCATCGGGGCCGGCGCACCACAGGCCGTTCGTCAGGACCAGCTCCCGGTCTCGCAGGTAGGGCGACGGATCGGGCAGCTCGGTGGTGTGCACCCAGCGCATCTCGGCGTCCAGCGCGCCGTCGGCACCGGGCTCCAGCAACCGCAGCTTCAGGGTGGGGTCGGCGACCAACCGCCGGATCGTCACCATCCCTGGAAGTTAACACAGTGGCCAGGTGAGCTGACTGGACGTTCATCCACTCTTCAGCGGCTGACGTGCGTGCTTTTGTGAACCCCACGAGAGCACGCCGCGCAGCGTCATCGAGGCGCGGCCCGAGGAGGTCCCCATGTCCGCCGAAACCATCGCCTCCGGGCACGCAGAGACGACGCGCTTCGACGCGCACGGCATCGAGCCGATCCCCGAGCACGGCCGGGACTCGACACCGCTGGAACAGTTCTGGATCTGGGCGGGCGCGAACATCGCGCCGATCAACTGGGTGCTCGGAGCACTCGGCGTCACGCTGGGCCTGACCATGGTGGAGACCCTGATCGTCATCGCGGTCGGCAACCTGTTCGGCTGCGCGGCATTCGGGCTGTTCAACCTGATGGGGCAACGTACCGGCGTCAACCAGATGCTGCTCGGCCGCGCGACGTTCGGCCGTCATGGCGCCGCCGTTCCCGGCGTGATCCAGGGACTGCTCGCGATGGGCTGGGTCGGGGTGAACACCTGGGTGGTCCTCGACCTGGTGCTGGGCATCCTCGCCCGCCTCGGCGTGCACGGCGGCTCCGGTATGAAGTACCTGATCGGAGGCCTGATCATGGCGGCGCAGCTGGGCCTGGCGCTCCTGGGCTTCTACGCGATCCGCACCTTCGAGAAGTACACCGTCCCGCTGACCGTCATCGTGATGGCGGTGATGACGGTCCTGGCCCTCACCCGTGCGCACCCGCACTGGTCCACCCCGATGCATCCCCTCGGCGACGGCGGGAAGGCGACGGCCATCACCCAGCTGCTGACCGCGATCGGCGTCGGCTGGGGGATCTCCTGGCTGCCCTACTCCGGCGACTACAGCCGATTCGTCCGCCGGGACACCGGCGAGCGCGCGGTCTTCCTGGCCACCGCCGTCGGGGTGTACCTGCCCAGCGTGTGGCTCGCGGCGCTGGGCGCGGTGCTCGCCGGATCCGGCGGCGGTAGCGACCCGGCCGACCTGGTCGCCCGGACGTTCGGCGTGATGGCCATCCCGGTGCTGCTGCTGATCATGCACGGCCCGATCGCGACGAACATCCTCAACCTGTACTCCTGTTCCCTCGCGGCGCTGACCGTCGGCGTCCGCGCCGCCCGCTGGAAGGTCACGCTGTTCGCCGGAGTGATCGCTTCGGCGGTGCTTGTCGTGTTCATCCGCTCCGACAGCTTCGCCGGCGCCTTCGACAACTGGATGAGCTCGATCCTGGTGTGGATCAGCCCCTGGGCGGCGGTGGTCGTCGTCGACTTCTTCGTCCGGCACCAGGGCCGACCGGACGTCACCGCGCTGTACGGCGACGACTCCGGCGAGCCGGCGTTCAACCGGCCGGCGCTGGTGAGCCTCGCTCTGGGCATCGTGGCGGCGTGGAGCTGGCAGTACGGCTTGGTGCCGGTGATGCGCGGGCCGCTCGCCCGCCTGCTGGCGCACACCGACTTCTCCTGGCTGGCCGGGATCGTGGTGGCGGGCGGTCTGTACTACGCGCTCGGCCTGCGAGGCGCGGAGCGGCGGCGGATCGTCGCGGAGGAGCTGCGCTGACCTCAGGGGAATCCGGCGGCTTTCACCGTGCCCATGTCACAGGAGGCGGGGCTGTCTTGTCTCGGGTAGCGAGGACAGACGGTTCACGTCGGGAAGGTGATCGGCATGCGGGTGTTCGTGGCGGGCGGGACCGGGGTGTTGGGGCGGCTGCTGGTGCCGCAGCTGGTGGCCAGGGGCCATCAGGTGACGGCGACGACGACGAGCCCGGCCAAGCTGGGCCTGGTCGCGGAGATGGGCGCGGATGGCGTCGTGATGGACGGGCTGGACGCGGTGTCGGTCGGTGAGGCGGTGGCGAAGGCCCGGCCGGACGTGATCGTGCATCAGATGACCGCTCTCAACTTCGTCCATGCCGGTAAGCCCGATTTCAAGTCCGATCGGTATTTCGCGAACACCAATCGGCTGCGCATCGAGGGGACGGACCACCTGCTGGCGGCCGCCGAGGCGACCGGCGTGTCCCATTTCGTCGCGCAGAGCAACGCCGCTTGGAACGGGACCCGCGATGGCGGATGGGACAAGCCGGAACAGGACCCGATAGAGCTGCACGCGGGGCCGGTGGCGCACATGGTGATCAAGCCGATCCGTCACGTCGAGGACGTCGTCCTCAAGGCCGGCGGCGCCGCCCTGCGCTACGGCTGGTTCTACGGCCCGGGCGCCACCGACGATCAGATCGAGCTGATCCGCAAGCGGAAGTTTCCGCTGGTAGGGAGCGGCACCGGTTACTGGTCGTGGGTGCATCTGGACGACGCGGTGAGCGCTACCGTGCTGGCTGTGGAGCAGAAGGCGAGGGGCGTGTTCAACATCGTCGACGACGAACCGGCCCCGGTCAGTGAGTGGCTGCCCTATCTGGCCACGTGCGCGGGGGCGAAGCCGCCGAGGCGGGTGCCCGGGTGGCTGGGCCGGCTGGCGGCCGGAGAACTGGCGGTGCTGATGATGAACGAGGTGTGCGGCTCCTCCAACGCCAAGGCCAAGCGGGAACTCGACTGGGAGCCGCGCTACCCCTCGTGGCGGCAGGGCTTCAAGGAAGCGCTGGCGTGACCCTGATGTCCACCCGCAGCGAGGAGTTCGAGGAGCTGCGGCCGCTGCTGTTCTCAATCGCGTACCGGATCCTGGGCAGCGTGAGCGAGGCCGAGGACGCGGTCCAGGAGACCTGGCTGCGCTTCTCGGTCTCCCCGACCCGGCCCACGTCGGTCAAGGCGTTCTTGTCGGCCGTGGTGACCCGGATCTCGATCAACGTGCTGCGCTCGGCCCGCGTCCGGCGGGAGGAGTACGTCGGGCCGTGGTTCCCCGAGCCGCTGCTGACCGACCCGTACCAGGACCCGGCGCGCTCGGCGGAGCTGGCCGACTCGGTGTCGATGGCGGCCCTGCTGCTGTTGGAGCGGCTGTCCCCGCTGGAGCGGGCGGTGTTCGTGTTGCGGGAGGTGTTCGGGTTCGACTTCCCGGAGGTCGCCTCGGCGGTGGGCCGGTCGGAGGCGGCGTGCCGCCAGCTGGCGGTACGGGCGCGCCGCCACATGGCCACAGGCCGGCCCCGATTCGAGGCCGACCGACGCGAGCGCCAACGGCTCGCCGAACGGTTCTTCGACGCCTTCCGGGACGGAGACCTCGACGGTCTGCGGGAACTGCTGGCCGCCGACGTTCACCTGGTCGCCGACGGTGGCGGCAAGACCCCGCAATGGGGCACGGGCATCATCGGCGCCGACAACGTGACCCGGCTGTTCGCCGCGCTCGTCCCGCCGTTCGCCCGGATCGGCGGCGTCGTGGAGCCGCACGAGGTGAACGGCCAGCCGGGCGCGATCTTCCGCGATCGGGACGGCAAGGTCGTCAACACGTGGGCGCTGGACATCCTCGACGGACGGGTCCAGACGATCCGTACGGTGATCAACCCCGACAAGCTCGGGCACATGGGCCCGGTGGCGGACGCCTGGGCGGTCCTTCGCGAGGCGAACGAGGCCCGCCGGCCCACCGATTGACCCGGATCTTCTCCCGGCTGTTTCCGTCCGCACGTCACAGGCGGCCGGGCTGTCTACCCACCACTGCAAGGAGCCGATCATGAGCGAGCACACCACACACCAGAAGGTCGCGCTGGTCACCGGGGCGAACAAGGGGATCGGCCGGGCGGCTGCCGAACAGCTCGCCGCGCTGGGCATGACGGTCCTGGTCGGCGCCAGAGACCCGCGGCGCGGCGAGGAGGCCGCCGCGGCGCTGCGCGCGGCCGGCGGCGACGCGTACGCGGTCACCCTGGACGTCACCGACCCGGCCACCGTCCAGGCGGCCGCGAAGCAGGTCGAGGAGCGCTTCGGCCACCTCGACGTACTGATCAACAACGCCGGCATCAGCGGCTCCGGGCAGGTCTCGCCCGAAGACGCCCACGATCAGATTCCCAGCTCCGTCGACCTGGACATGGTCCGGGCGGTGTTCGAGACCAACGTCTTCGGGGTGATCGCCGTGACCAACGCCATGCTGCCGCTGCTGCGGCGGTCACCGGCGCCGCGCATCGTCAACGTCAGCAGTCACGCCTCGTCGCTGACCCTCACCAGCGACCCGGACGGCCCGTTCGCGGCACTGCTGCCGTCCGCCGCGTACACGCCCTCCAAGACCGCGCTGACCGCACTGACCGTGCAGTACGCCAATGAGCTGCGGCAGGACGGCATCCTCGTCAACGCCGCCGCCCCCGGCTACGTCGACACGGACGCCAACAACCACACCGGGCACCTCACCCCCGCGCAGGGCGCCGCGGTCCTGGTGCGCCTGGCCACGCTCGGCGCGGACGGACCGACCGCCGGGTTCTTCAGCGAGGAGGGCTCGCTGCCCTGGTGATGCCGGCCCCGGACGAAGGGCTGTCGTCGGCCTCGGTGAGGCGTTCGGCGACGGTCGATCACACCATCGACCGTCGCCGAGCGCCCGCTCATCGCCCGTCGACCGAGATGCCGTACGCGTTGATCTTCCGGTAGATGGTCGCCCGTGAGATACCCAGCAGATGAGCCGCCAGAGCCTTGTCGCCGTCGGTCTCTTGCAGCGTGCGGATGATCGCGTCACGCTCTATGGCCTCCCACGGGGTGAGTACGCGCCGGCTGGTCACGTGGCAGACCTCGGGCAGGTCCTGCGGTTGGATCTCGCCGATCCGCCGGCGGGTCAGCGCGAATCGCAGCGCGTGAAGGAGTTCGGTGACATTGCCCGGCCAGCTGTAGCGCAGCAAGACCCTCATGGCCGCCGGCGAGCACGACACGGACCCGCCGCGGGAGATCCTGCGCAGCAGGACAGGAACGAGATCGCGCACATCCTCGATTCGGTGGCGCAGTGCCGGCACGGTCAGGGTCACCGCCAGCGTGGACAACAGGTCTTCCGGCGGCTCGGCCTCGAGGTAGGTGGTGGCGACCACCCAGGGCCGGCCCGGATGCCCGGAAGCGGCTCGCATCCACTCCAGGAGCGCGGGGATCGCCTGTCGGGGGTACCGCTCGGGGTAGCGCAGCACCACGGTGGCTCCGGGCACGCCGATGGCCGCGCTCATCCGGCGTAGGCAGGCCGCCCGGTCCTCGGCGAGATCCTGGGGCTGGATCACCGCGAAGGGGCTCGCCGGGCCGTGGCTGCGGTGCACGGCTTCAGTGAGCGCCAGTTTGCCCACCCCAGGCTCGCCCTCCAGGAGCACCCAGGTGCGGTTCCGGCAGTGCGTTTCCAGATCGGTGCACGCCTTGCTGAACGCGTGGGAACTGCCGGCCAGCCTGAGTTCGAAGGGCCGGACCAGGTGGCGGGGTGGCCGGGCGTCCGGTGCGACCTGGATCTCGACGACGGCGCCGGCGCCCTCGGTCTGCGCCCGCACCGGGCGGACCCGAATGGTGGCCATGTCCCCGCGTGCCAGCATGACCTGCTCGACCAGCTCCTGGCTGGCCCGCGACAGCTCGGCCACCTTGTCCCTGACGACCGTGTGGTCGGTGGGCTCGAGCAGATGAGCGGCATGCTGGTTGGCGATGATCAGGTCATCGCTGACGGTGACGACGGCGCCGCCGCGCCTGCTGATGCCGAGGAACGCGGTGAGCAGGGCCCGCTCGCGTTCCGATCCGAGTTCCAGCAACCGCTGTTCGATGTCGTCGGCGGCCTCGCTCGCCAGGGCGGCCATCAACGGGTTGGCGTCCTTGGCCCAGCACGTGACGTCGATCAAGCCGACCAGCCGTCCCGTCAGCGGGTCGTGGACGGGTGCTCCCGCGCACGCCATCGCGTGCAGTCGTTCGGTGAAGTGCTCGGTCCCGAAGATGGCGGTGACCTGACGCGCCTCGATCGCGGTCCCGATGCCGTTGGTCCCGACGGATTCCTCTCCGTAACCGAAGCCTGGGGCGAGCTGGAGATGGTCGAGGCATATGGCCAGGGCGACGTGTTCGACCCGCCGATCGAGGATCCGGCCGTAGGCGTCGGTCAGCAAGAGGCTGGTCGCGGCATCGGACAGCTTCTCCTGCAGCCGGTCCAGCACGGGTCTCGCGGCGTGGATCAGGCGGCCGTCGGTGTCGAGGTCGTCGAAGTACGGCGGATCAAGGTGAGCACTGTCGACACCGGACAACCGGGAGCGGCGCCACGACTCCACGATCCCGGTCCGCACCGGCAGCCCGGGACATTCCCTGGCCTCCAGGAAACACTCTCTGGCCTCTGCAACGCAGCGTGGATCGATGGTGGTCTCGATCACTACCGGCCCCCCCAGCGGTAGCGTTCGCGTCCTCACTTCCACCGTACGCCGGAAGCGCGAGCCATGGCAGGAGCGGCGGCCCGGACGCGGAGCGTCTCGGGCCGCCGTGGATGGAGTACCGGCCTCGGACCATGGACGCCGGCCGAAGGCTCACCTGCGTCCCACACCACCGGTCGGGCTGCCGTCGTCCATGGGTGCCATCAGCGGGATCGGGAACGCGCCGAGCGCGACGACGTGGGTGCCTGCGGTGGTCGGGACACTGGCGGCTGCGTACGCCGGCTGGGCGAAGACGGCGGCGGCCGCCGCCAGACCCAGAGCGGCGATCGTCTTCTTCAGCATCGTGATCTCCTAGATGAGTGCGGGGTGGCCGGTCGGCCACGACTCCCAGACAACCCCGCCACGCCATCGTCGGATGTCTAATGTTGAGACGATGCGCCGTTCTTGGGCCGTCAAGCGGCCTCAGCGGCGTTCAGACGGCGGTGCGTCCGCCGTCGACCGACAGGATCGCGCCGTGTACGAAGCTGGAGCGGTCGGTGGCCAAGAAGGTGATCGCGTCGGCGATCTCCTCCGCGGTGCCGGGGCGTCCGGCCGGTGCCTGAGCGGCCAGCTGGTCGAAGTCCTCGCCCATCTTGGCGGTTCCTTCGGTGCGAATGGCGCCGGGGCTGACCGCGTTGACGCGGACCCCGTACGGCCCGTACTCCGCGGCCCAGGCCTTGGTCATCAGCACCAGCGCGGCCTTGCTCGCGCCGTACAGGCTCGCCCCGGGGACGCCGAGCTCGGCGGCCATCGTGCTCAGGTTGATGATCGCGCCATCTCCGCGTTCGGCCATACCCGGCGCGAGCTCGGCGACCAGGAAGTACGGCGCCTTCACATTGAGCGCGATCACCGCGTCGAATTCCTGCTCGCTGGTCTCGTGGGTGGCGCTGAACGGATAGATGCCGGCGTTGTTGACCAGGATGTCGACGTGACCGGCCAGGTCCCTGGCCTGTGCGGCCAGGGATCGGGCGGAGGACTCGTCGCGCAGGTCGGCGGCCACGAAGTCCGCCTGCCCCCCGGTCGAACGGATCTCCTGGACCACCTGCTCGCCCCGCACCGTGTCACGGCCGGAGATCACCACGTGCGCACCGAGCTCGGCGAGCGCGACGGCGGCCGCCCGTCCGATCCCGCTGGTGCCACCGGTCACCAGCGCCGATTTCCCCTGCAGTTTCGTCATCTTCTCCACCTGAATCCCTGTTCCGCGAAATCGCGGATCGGCCGGACGCGTTCCGGCCGAACGAGCTGTAATCCGTCCATGGATTTGAGAGTTCCCATTGGTCTGTTGAAGCCATTTATGGCCGCGATGATCGCCGCGATTCCGCGGACCTACTCGACGTCAGGACCCCGCCAACGCCGCTACAGGCCGTATTCCACGAGGAGGTTGAGCCAGACCTCGCTGGCGGTGGGGAATACGGGGACGGCGTGCCAGAGCCGGTCGAGGGGCACCTCGGAGGTCACCGCGACGGTCGCCGAGTGGAGGAGATGCACCACGTCCGGGCCGATGAAGGTGGCGCCCAGGAGCACGTGACGATCCTCGTCGACGACCAGTTTCGCCCGGCCGGTGTAGCCCTCGGCCTGGAGCATCGCGCCGATCACGGCGCCCATGTCGTACTCCACGGCACGTACCGGGAAGCCGTCGGTGCGGGCCCGGGCCTCAGTGCGCCCGACCGCGCAGACCTGCGGGTCGGTGAAGATGACCTGGGGTGCGCCCCGGTCACCGGCGGTGTCGCGAAGCGCCGGCGTGTCGTCCGGCAGGCCCTTGGCGCGAGCGACGATCACGTCGCCGCAGATACGGGCCTGGTACTTGCCCATATGCGTGAGCAGGTTACGCCCGTTGACGTCCCCGGCGGCGTACAGCCACCCGTCGGGGATCCCGGTCGCACGCATGCTCGCGTCGACCGTGATGGGCCCACCGGCCTCGAGGCCGACCGTCTCCAGGCCGATGTCGTGCACGGCCGGCCTGCGGCCGGTGGCGACGAGGATCTCGTCCGCGTCGATCCGCGAGCCGTCGTCGGTATGGACGGTCACCGGGCCGCCTGGGATCGGCCGTTCCACACGACCGGCCGAGCGTCCGAAGCGTACCTCGATGCCCGATTCGGCGAATGATTTGGCCACCAACTCCCCGGCGATCGGCTCGGTCCGGGGGAGCAGGCGATCTCCGCGTACGAGCATGGTGGTCTCCTGCGCGCCGAGCGCATGCAGGGCCTGGGCCATCTCGCAGGCGACGGGCCCGCCGCCGATCACGACGAGCCGCTTGGGCACCTGCTGAACGCTGGTCGCCTCCTGGTTCGTCCACGGGCGCGCCTCCCGCAGCCCGGGCACGTCGGGGATGCCGGGGGTGCTGCCGGTGGCGACGACGACCGCGTGCCGGGCCCGCAACGGCCGGGTGCCGCCGTCCGGCATGCTCACGTCGACACGCAACGGCCCGGCCAGGCGACCACGGCCCCGTGCGAACGTCGCGGGGAGATCACGCAGCCAGGTCACGTATCCGCTGTCGTTGAAGTGAGACACGAAGTCGTCGCGACGGGCCAGCACCGCCGCGGCGTCGATCGGGCCACGCAGTTCGAGGCCCGGCATGCGGCCGACCTCGGCCGCGAGCTCCATCGGCCACAGCAGCGCCTTGCTCGGGATGCATCCGTAGTAGTTGCACTCGCCGCCCACCAAGCGCTCCTCGACGACGGCCGCTGTCAGGCCGCCCCGTACGGCACGTGCTGCCGCCGTCTCTCCGACGGGCCCTGCACCGATTGCGATCACATCGAAGACGTCATTCTCATTCGCCACGATGACCTCCGGCTAATGGGCACTGACATCGACTAGCAATAATTCCGTCAAACTCCTCAATTTAGGGCAATAGTGCGCTAGATTGCTTTTGGAGTATTGGGCTCGCGGGCGCGAGCAATATGACCGATAGGGCAATGATCGGCCGGCCGGAGCCCCGGCGCGTCGGAGGACTCTCGCCGGATTCGGTCACTTGACGATCTCCAGGACGGCCATCATTCCGGCGTCCTCGTGGTTGAGGATGTGGCAGTGCAGGACCGTCTTTCCGGTGAAGTCGGTGAAGCGGATCCGGATGACGATCTGGCCCTTCGGGGGGACGTTGGCGGTGTCTTGGCGGCCGTGGCCGTGGTGTGGCCGGCCGTTGATGCTCATCAGCTGGAAGCGGTCGGTGTGGACGTGGAAGGAGTGTTCTTCGTTGCTGTCGTTGCGGATGACCCACTCCTCGATCGTGTTCAGTTTGGACCGGATGTCGACTCGGTTCATGTCGAACTGCTTGCCGTTGATGTAGTACTTGGTGCCCGCGGTGTTCTCGGAGAAGACGATGGTGTGTCGTGCGGCGATCTTGGCGTGGCTGAAGTCTTCGACCGGCGCGAATGTGGTCGGGAGCCGTACGGGGCGTACGGGCGAACCGGCCGAGACCAGGGTGGCCAGGGTCCTCTGGGGGAAGGTGTTCCCGGCGGGCCCGGTGCTGTATCGGAGGGTCTCCAACTGTGTGGTGCCCGGCGGGCCGCCCTGGACCAGCACGTCGAACCGGGTCCCCGCGGCGAGCAGGAGCGAGTCGGCGGTCCAGATCCGGTCGACGGGGTCGCCGTCGTGCGCGATCACGTAGAACCGCTGTCCGCGCAGGTGGAGGTGGTAGTAGATGTTGGCGCTGACGTTGGCCAGCCGCCACAACTGGTACTCCCCGGGACGGATCTTGATGGTCGGGTTCAGCTGACCGTTGACCGTGCGAGTGGTGGGCGCGCTGATCTTCAGGTTCTCGGTCTTGACCGAGTCGCCCTGGACCTGGAAGTCCTTGAGCGCGATGACGTGTTCGGTGATGCCGCGCAGCGACCGCGGTAGGTGGTCCTTCAGCCCGTCGACGACGATGACGCCCGACATTCCGCCCGCCACCTGAGGCGCGGAGAGGGGGTGCGCATGCGAGTGGTACCAGTAGGTGCCGGGCTTGAGGTTGCGGGTGAACCGGTAGGAGTAGTGGAACGTCTGATGCGGGTTGATGCGGACGAAGATGTTGTCCGCGTGTCCGCTGGGGGACGCGTGCATCCCGTGGACGTGGAGGTTGGTCGGCGTGTTCAGCCGATTCTCCATCGCCAGTTCGAGTCTGTCTCCGGGCCGGACCCGCAGCGTGGTCGGCATGTAGCGGCCGTTGTAGGTCAGCGCCTACAGCCTGCGGCCGCCCACGTCCACCAGCCGCCGCTCCACCACGGTCTTCGTCCGCAGCACCCCGTCTGGCTCACCACCTGCGGCGGGTCTTGGAGCGCGGCCCCTTCCTGGATCGATGGTGAGGGCGACGGCCCGTCGGCGGAACCGCACAGCAGCGGAGTGATGGCAAGGGCCGTGGCAGCGGACAGATAGGCCCGACCGTTTCGAGACCGCATCCCCACCCCCGTGTCGGATGCCGGTTCGAACACCGCAGCCGGAAAACGCTGGCTCCGGCGCTCTGGGTCACCCACCGTTATCGGCCGGTATCACCCGATCTAAACCGTGGTCGAGGGCTCGTTGACCGGCGTGGCCGCGGAGGAGCGTGGCCGGTCAGTGGCGGAGCGTCGGGGAAGCGGGCCGCCGTTCGGTGGCCGTGCCTGAGTCGGTGACCCGGCTCTGGGCGACGCCACGACGCTCAAGGGCGCCTGAGACGACGGCGAGCACCAGGGCAGAGCCGGCGAGCAGGGCGCCGACCCAGTTGGGTGCGGTGTACCCGAGGCCGGCTTCGATCACGATGCCGCCCAGCCAGGCCGACAGCGCGTTGCCGAGGTTGAAGGCACCGATGTTGACGGCGGACGCCAGAGTCGGAGCACCCGCGGCCTGGTCCAGGACGCGCTTCTGCAGCGGCGGGACGGTGGCGAATCCGAAGGCACCGATCAGTGCGATGGTGATCGCGGCAGCGATCTTATGGTGCGCCGTGATCGTGAAGAGCGCCAGGACGAGGGCGAGGGCGCTCAGCGTGACGTAGAGCATGGCCATCAGGCGGCGGTCGGCGTAGCGGCCGCCGATCAGGTTGCCGCCGATCATGCCGAGTCCAAAGAGCACGAGCAGCCACGTCACGGAGGTGTCCGCGAAGCCGGCGACGTGGGTCATCATCGGCGCGATGTAGGTGATGGCGGCGAACACTCCGCCGAAGCCGAGGACGGTCATCGCCATCGCCAGGAGCACCTGCGTGTTGCGGAAGGCGATCAGTTCGTGGCGGAGGCGGACTCCCTGCGGGCGGGGCTGTTCCGGTACGAGCCTTGCGATGCCGGCGAGCCCGACGACGCCGAGTGCCGAGACGATCAGGAACGTGACGCGCCAGCCGAAGTGCTGGCCCACCAGCGTCCCCATCGGCACGCCCACGACGTTCGCGACGGTCAGTCCGGTGAACATCAACGCGATGGCACCCGCCTTCTTCTGCGGCGCGACCAGATCGGCCGCGACCACCGAGCCGATGCCGAAGAACGCCCCGTGCGCCAGCGACGCGACGATACGGCCGGCGAACATCACGCCGAAGGAGGGGGCGAGCGCGGAGGTCAGGTTGCCCACGGTGAAGAGCCCCATCAGCAGCATCAGCATGCGCTTGCGGGGGACGCGGGTGCCCAGGACCGTCATCAGCGGCGCGCCCATGAGGACGCCAACGGCGTAACCGGTGACCAGCAGGCCTGCGGTCGGGATCGTGACCGAGTAGTCGGTGGCGACCTCGGGCAGCAGGCCCATGATCACAAACTCTGTCGTGCCGATCCCGAAGGCTCCGATGGCCAGGGCCAGGAGTGCGAGGGGCATGGATGACCTTCCCATGGATGTTGCGTACACGCCTAACGCGCTCCAACAATAATTGCACGAGCGGTTATTTGCAAGCGCCGTATATTGCAGCAGTGTCCTATCATGGGCGTGCGCGGATGCCCACGCTTGTCGCAGCAGGAGGACCCATGACCGCCACGGACGCCGCCGACGCCGGTCTTGCTCACAGCTGGTACGCCCTCTCCGTGCTGCAGCAGCGGATCGAGACGCACATCGAGCGCACGCTGGAGAGCCGCCACGGGCTGAGCGCACGCGAGTACTCCCTCCTCGACGTCCTCAGCCACCAGCACAACGGGGAGGGCGGCCACCTGCGCATGCACCAGGTCGCCGACGCGGTGGTCCTCAGCCAGAGCGCGGCCACGCGGCTGGTCTCACGCCTCGAGGACCGAGGGCTCCTGTCCCGCTACCTGTGCCCGACCGACCGCCGCGGCATTTACACCGACGTCACCACGGCCGGTCTCGCGCTGCTCGCCGATGCCCGCCCCACGCACGACACGGCGCTCCGTGAGGCCCTCGACCGCGCCGCCGGCGATCCCAGGCTGCAGCCGCTCGTCAAGGCCGTCGAGGCACTGGACGGCTCAGCGGCGCCGTGACGGAGACGGTCTCCGTTGGTCACCGGGAGAAGGCGCGCAGGCTCAGCGCATGATTCGAAATCCTCGAATCACTCACGCGATTCTGCCGACGAATTCCAGGCGCAGCGCACTAGCCGGGTTAGACCAACGATTGGAACAATCAGGCACGTGGAGCCAGCGATGACGGCTGCGGAGTGGGCGGCTGCACAGGTCTCTGCCGTGAGGGACGACCCAACAGCCCGCCTTGCCCTCGTCAAGCGCACCTATCACGGCCCGTTCGGTCAGGCCCCGCGCCATTTGCCATATCGGCGGGCGGCGATGTCGTTCATGCGATGGCAACTCCGACGCGGCGTGTTGGAGCCGCCGCACGGTATTCGCCCTGGTAGCCCGTGGTGGCGGGCGGTGAACGAGCGGCTGCTGCGCGACGGCTGTGAGGCTGTGGCGCTCAGCGGCCATCTGCCGGGTCCGGTGTCCGCGAACACCGTCAATTACTGGATGTCGTTCGCGGACCGCCCGACCGCCCGACGTTGGTATCGGGCGCATAACGCGAGCGTGGTCGCCGCCTACCTCGAACATCGTGAGCTTGCCGAGGCCGAAAACGCTGCTGAGCGGTTCTTCATGAATGTTGTGCTCTGCCGGGTTCTTTACGCGCACGCACTCGTCGCCGCGCCCCGCCTGTCGCTCGGATGGCTTCGTTCCCTCGCACCTCTGCTGGGAGATCCCAGGCTGGGGATGACCGGAATCTTCCTGAGCTTGTCCCGCGTGCTGCCCGACGCGTATCCACTCACCGGGGACGTCGGTTCCTACGTCGATCGCGAACTCGAGTTCAGCTACATGCTGGACTATGGCGTGATCTTGCCCCGGCTCCAGCAGCTCTACGAGTGGTCCGCCCAGGAGTTCGACGCGCCGGAACTGCTCGGGTGCATCCGCGATGGGAGCATGACCTACGCGTGGCCCTTCGAGGACCGCGATGTCTGGCACCCGAGGCACTCCCTCACTGTACGGACGGTTCGACGCGTGCTGCCGGCGCGGCACCCTCGGCGGTCAACGGACGGCACCTGAGGCGGGGGAGGGGGCCGGGGGAGCCTTCCTCCGCCATGTGCCGCATTTCCGAAAATGTCGTTCGCGGCATGCTGGCGCTCGCTTATCGTCCGTGGCCGTACGCTTCTGCTTCTGGCCCGCGATGTCATCCGCTGTGACCGCAACCCATGCGTCTCGATTCGGCGCCTAGCGGGTCCGGACTCGCTTTGATCAAACGTTGATCAAATCCTTATCGGATCATTATTCAGGCCATCCACCATCACGATGTCCATTCCCGCCAGAAAGGGACATCGTGTCTACACCCCTCCGCAGCGTCACAATGGCCGTCGTCGCCGGTATGGCCGTGTTCGGCGCGCTCATCCCCGGGGCCCACGCGGCCACGTCGTCCGCCGCCGCCCGTCCGACTCCGCCAAAGACCCGTTGGGCGGTCAACCACTCCTCGACTCGAACCGTGCGCTCGTACTGGACCCCGCAGCGCCTGGCTGCGGCAAAGCCCGCTCCGCTTCCCTCGCGTCCCCGCACCGTGAGGATCGCCGGTTCGCACGGCGCAACGCCGCGCATGATCCATGCGACCCGTCCCGCCGGCGCCGCGGGCGGGCTGCACGCCAACGCCAGCGTATGGGTGACGGTCGGACGCCTGTTCTTTCACAACCCGGAGAACGGCGGCGACTACGTCTGCACCGCCAACGTCGTCACCAGCAACAACCAGGATGTGATCGCCACGGCGCGCCACTGCACCATGGACATCAGTACCGGTGCCTGGTACAACAACTTCCAGTTCGCGCCGGACTACAACAAGGGCAACGCCCCGTACGGCTGGTGGACCTGGCGGTCGGCCGGCGTCCGTGTCGACGACACCAGTCCCGGTGGTGACAACGCCTTCATCGTGCTCAATACCGGCGGTAACAGCGGCATGCACGTCCAGGGCGCGGTCGGCAGTTCGGGAATCGGCTTCAACTGGTCGACCAACAATTACGCGCACGCGATCGGCATCCCCGCGAGCGTCGACTACGCGGTGTGGTGCGAAGGCACGCCGACCGACAGCTACAACGGCGGCGTGCACATCCCCAACTGTCAGGGCCTGAGCGGCGGAGCCAGCGGCGGCCCGTTCATTTTCAATTACCAGTCCGACGGGTCGGCCGTACAGACCGCCAGCTTCTTCGGTAGCTGGGGCTCGGGCAGCGACGGCAACTCCTACTTCGCCTACTACCGCGACGCCGCCTGGAACGTCTACAACGGCGCCCAGAACGCCTGAACCCTCGCCCACTGATGTCGCGGCCCCGAATGCTCGGGGCCGCGACATCAGCTTTTGGCCACTGGCCGTAACCTGCGACAAGCGCTCAGAGAGGAAGTCCTCGACGCCGTCGATCGATGAACCGGGTTACTGGTACGTGACGTCGGATTTGGTGACGTGGCAGTACGAGTCGCCCCACCCGTCCTTGAGGTATGTCGGCTCGCTGCCCTTCGGCGCGCCCTTGTACTCGGCGCAGACATGAGCGCTCTTGCCGTTGATGAGCGTGATGTGGGTCAGGGTGGCCTGGTCGCCCCAGTTGGTGTTGATGCCGACGACGTATTTGGCGCTGTCCAGGATGACGTTGTCGACGACCACCTGCCGCTTGTACGACGTGGAGCAGTTACCGCATGCCCGATACAGCTTCCCGATCGTCTTCGCGTAGAAGTTCGAGATGTGTACGGTCCCGGAGCCGTTGTGCTGGAACACCTTGTCCGAAGCCGACTTGGCGCCGCCGCCGATGACATAGGAGTCGCCGTTGGTGCCCTTGAAGGTGGCGGCGTCCTCGCCGACGTCCTCCCACCACACGTTCTGGATGGTGCACCGGCCCTCACAGTGCACGCCGTCGCCGGCCGGGGAGCCGATGATGACGTTCTTCAGCGTCGCGCCGTCGGCCAGGTCGAACACCGCGGGCTGACTCTCGCCCTGGCCGCCGTCCCCGATGCAGCAGTAACGCTTCATCCCGCCATCACGCGTCCCGCTGACCTGAATGGTCTTCGTCACCGTGACGTCGCCCGTCTTGGTCGGCCATGTGGGGACGGTCGCGGCCGAGGCGGTCTGCGTCACGACGAACGCCGCCGTGACCGCCACGACGGCCACCCAGATCGCCGCGAACAAGCCGATTCGTCGCCTGATCCGTGGGTGCATCGCTGCCTTTCCTCTCTCGCTCGCGGCGCACGAGGTGCCACTCGTGAGCATGCGGACGATCGCCTTGGGAAAGCGTTTTCCCGATTGCGGCAGAGCGTATGTGGCGTCGATGATCGACACAACGCGCAGGCCGGGGAGCGATTACTCGGTCACGGGGAACCCGCACAGGCCGTACATCCGGCACGCCCTCGTGAGTGCGTTCCTCCAGCGTTCATGGGGTACGTCACCGCGCCTTGCCGCTGCCGCCCACCTGCTCGACGACCACCCAGGGTTTGAAAGTTTCAGTGCTCGGGGGAAGGCGGCATGCGATCGGTGCGCTGAGCCGATCGCCGATGCAGCTCTCGGACATCGCCGTACGACACCTCGTCGGCCGACCACGCTCAGTCCCGCGGCTTGCGCCAGACGATGCTGTAGCGCCACAGGAGGTGGTGGCGGTACTGGGAACCGGGCAGGATCTCCGCGGCCAGCGCTCGCATCTCCGCGTACGTCACCGGCGGCGGCCACACGATGGGGGACGGGTGCTCCCAGTGGCCTTTCATGGCGCGGTGGAAGGTGCCGACGGCGGTGCCGGCGAGGGCGCGCGGCAGGTCGCCCGGCATGGTGTGGCGCGCGAGGCCGACGACGGCCAGGACGCCGCCGGGGCGCAGGAGGTCGCGCATGCGGGCCAACCCGGCGGCGGCGTCAACGTGGTGCAGCGTGGCCACCGACGCGACTACGTCGAACGAGGCGGGCTCGAAGGGATGGGTAAGGAAGTCATCGCGAATGTAGTCGACGTCGTCCGGGTACTCCCGGGCTTGGTCGAGGCTGGGCGCGTCGAGGTCGATGCCGGTGACGTGCGGCACGGTCCGGCGAAGTTCGCGGACGAGCATGCCCTCGCCGCAGCCGACGTCGAGGGCGCGCTCGGCGCCATCGGGGACCACGCTGAGGATGCGGGGGTGGTAATGGATGTTGTGGTTCCATCGCCTGCCGTTCTTCGCTGCCATGCGATCATCCTGCCGGACACGGTGACACGAGGCCCTGGTCATGATCGGCAAAGGACGGACGGACACCGAGTGGCCGCGCTGCCGCCACCGGTGGGCGCACGCTACCGAGAGACCGAGGACCGGCCATCGCAGAGCGCCGTCCGGACCGCGGCCCTCATGTCGTCGTCCTGCGCTTCCGGACCACCGGGGTCGACGTTCACCAGGACCGTCGCCTGCCTGCCGTCGACCGTGGCACCGCCCACGGTCTCGTACCCCGGGATGTCACCGCCGTGCCCCCAGTAGAGGCCGCCGCAGGGCAGTGGCCTGCTCTCCAGGCCGAGGCCGTACGCCCGGCCGTCCGGGTTGCCGGTCGGCCGGGTCTTCATCATCTCCCGCCGCTGTGCCGGGCGCAGCAGCCGGCCGCGTACGAGCGCGTCCAGGAACCGGTCGAGGTCGGTGCCGCTGGAGATCATCTCGCCGGCCGAGCCCGCGACCGAAGGGTTGATGGCGGTGATGTCCATGAGCGGCGCGCCCTCACCCGGCCGCACGTACCCGCGCGGGTGCGGTCCGGGGATCGCCGAGGCGTCACCGGGCACGTACGTCTCGCGCAGGCCGAGCGGTGTGATGATGCGCCGGCGGATCTCCTCGCCGTACGTGTGGCCGGTCACCTTCTCGATGAGCATGCCGGCCAGCAGGTAGTTCGTGTTGGAGTAGTGCCAGCGGGTGCCGGGTTCGAAGGCCGGAGGGTGGGCGAGCGCGATGTTCACGAGGTCGCGGGTGTCGTGGTGGGCGAGCGGGTCCTTGAGGACCTCCCGCGGGGTGAGGTACGTGAGGTAGTCGGGCAGGCCGCTGGTGTGCTGGAGCAGTTGGCGGACGGTGATCAGCCGCCCGTCGTTGCCGTGTCCGCGGACGACGCCGGGCAGGTAGCGCTCCACCGGCGCGTCGAGGACGACGCGGCGCTCTCCCACCAACTGGAGCACGACCGTCGCCACGAAGGGCTTGGTCATACTGCCGATCCGGAACCTGCTGTCGCGGCGCATCGGCGCGTGGCTCCTCACGTCCGCGACGCCGCTGGTCAGCACCGCGCTGCCGCGCCGGTCCCGCACCTCGACGAGCGCTCCGGGCCCGCCGTCGACCGTGGTCAGTCGCTGAAGGAGTGCGCGCAGTCGAGTGTGGTCGGCGGCGCCGGTGGAGTCCGCCGTGGTGGATCCGGCGGCGGTGACCGCGGCGGCGCCCCGTCCCGGCATGCCGTTACCCGCCGGCCCGCCCACCGCGACACCCACCGCCACGGCCAGCGCGAGTGCGCCGCCCAGCGCGTGCTTGCGCTTGATCACGTGTACTCCCCTGATCCCGAGAGCCATCACGCTAGGGACCGCGGTGTTCGGCGCGCGTCACCCGCGAGAGCCACCGCTCGCGTCGTACCGGAGGTGGACGCGGTTCCCCGGCTCAAAGATCCATCATCGTGAGGACGAGACGCTCAACATCGTCGACCATCGGGACTTGAACCGGTGCGGGGAGCTCAGACGCGCGTAATCGAACGCCGGGCCGGAGCGCCGGCGCGGCGGTGTACCGGGACCGCCGGGCCGTGCCCGGCGGTGACTCGTCAAACGCCCTGGTCACCGGGCCGTGAGTCGTCTTCCAGCGCCTGGATCGCGCCGAGCAGGCCGCGCAGGCCTGTTCTTTCGCGCTCGGTGTCGGCGGGGTCGAACAGCCAGTCCGTGACCGGCACGTCGGTGGCCTGTTCCGGGTTGCTGATCTCGGTCACGGTCAGTTCCTCTTCGACCTCGATCTCCAGCTCGTACAAGAAGCCGTTTTCGCCGTTCGGGGTGCTCATGAGTGTCCTAATCAGTTCTGGGAGCCTGCCATCCGGCAGACTCCTGGGTTGGTTGGTAGCCGCCGGCAAGTGAGCACTCATGTGTCCTGGACATCGAAGTC
>NZ_JBFAJC010000065.1:0-56972 GCF_040655075.1 Actinoallomurus sp. NPDC050550
GGCTTCACCGGGGCCGGGGGCGGGGGGCCGCTGCGCCGCGGGGGGGGCGCGGGGGGGGGGGCCCCCGCCCCGTCGGCCCAGGGCCGTCGGCCTCGCGCCGACGATCCGCCGAACCCGGTGACATGCCGTCGCCGCCCCGCTTCGGGGAGCGCCCAGGGCGAGGCCCTATAGTTCGGCACGTGCCCCCACTCCTGCTCTTCGCACGGCTGCACGTCGACCTCTGCCGGTCGGCGAGCGCCCTGTGTCCGGGATCGGCGGCCTGATCCGGCCGCCTCTGGCGGCGCGCCGAGGCGCCTTCGCATGCATGGCCATGCCCTGACCTGGGAAATCAGTACGGTCGGGGACGTCGACGGGGCGGATCACTCGGCGCTGCGACGCATCTCACAAGCCTGGCTCTAGCAGCCGATGTTGAAATATCCATGTGATCCGGGACGTAGCATGAAGGTAAGCCTAAGTGGCACGTCGGACGCGGATGCCTCCCTCCGCCCGAGTGCCGCTCGTCGAGGAGGTCCTGCTCTGTGACCAAACAGGTCCGGCAACTCGACCGCGTCATCATCCGTTTCGCCGGTGACTCCGGTGACGGCATGCAGCTGACCGGCGACCGCTTCACTCAGGAGACGGCCGCCTTCGGCAATGACCTGTCAACACTGCCCAACTTCCCCGCCGAGATCCGCGCGCCGGCCGGCACGCTGCCCGGCGTTTCCAGCTTCCAGCTGCACTTCGCCGACCACGACATCCTCACGCCGGGTGACGCGCCGAACGTTCTCGTCGCGATGAACCCCGCCGCGCTGAAGGCCAACGTCGGTGACCTGCCGCGCGGCGCGGACCTCATCGTGAACACCGACGAGTTCACCAAGCGTGCCCTGGCCAAGGTCGGGTACGCCGCGAACCCGCTCGAGGACGGCTCGCTCGACGAGTACCGCGTGCACTCGCTGCCGCTGACGTCGATGACGGTGAAGGCGCTCGAGGACTTCGACATCTCCAAGAAGGACGCGGAGCGGGCGAAGAACATGTTCGCGCTCGGTCTGCTGTCCTGGCTGTACCACCGGCCGACCGAGGCGACGGTCCGCTTCCTCGAGGTGAAGTTCGCCAAGAAGCCGGAGATCATGAAGGCCAACATCGCGGCCTTCCAGGCGGGCTGGAGCTACGGCGAGACGACCGAGTCGTTCTCGGTGTCGTACGAGGTGAAGCCGGCGACGCTGCCGCCGGGGCTGTACCGCAACATCTCCGGCAACATGGCCCTGGCGTACGGGCTGATCGCTGCGAGCGTGCGGTCCGGACTGCCGCTGTTCCTCGGCTCGTACCCGATCACGCCGGCCTCCGACATCCTGCACGAACTGTCCAAGCACAAGCGGTTCGGCGTGCGCACCTTCCAGGCCGAGGACGAGATCGCGGCGGTGGGCGCCGCACTCGGCGCGTCGTTCGGCGGTGCGCTCGGCGTGACGACCACGTCCGGTCCGGGCATCTCGCTGAAGAGCGAGACGGTGGGCCTGGGCGTCTCGACGGAGCTGCCGCTGATCGTCATCGACGTGCAGCGGGCGGGCCCGTCGACGGGCATGCCGACCAAGACCGAGCAGGCCGACCTGCTGCAGGCGCTGTACGGCCGCAACGGCGAGGCGCCGGTGCCGGTGGTGGCGCCGAGCACGCCGTCGGACTGCTTCGCGGCCGCCATCGAGGCGGCACGGATCGCGGTGAAGTACCGCACGCCGGTGATCGTGCTGTCCGACGGTTACCTCGCGAACGGCTCCGAGCCGTGGCAGTTGCCGGACGTCGACTCGCTGCCGGAGATCGAGCCGGCGTTCGCGCAGGCGAGCGAGGAGGAGTTCCAGCCGTTCAAGCGCGACCCGGACACCCTGGCGCGGCCGTGGGCGGTGCCGGGCACTGCGGGGCTGGAGCACCGCATCGGCGGCATCGAGAAGGCCGACGGCAGCGGCAACATCTCCTACGACCCGAACAACCACGACCTGATGGTGCGGCTGCGCCAGGCGAAGATCGACGGCATCGCCCGCGACATCGCGCCGCTGGCCGTCGACGACCCGTCGGGCGACGCGCGCGTGCTCGTGCTCGGCTGGGGCGGCACGTACGGCGCGATCACCGCGGCGGTCCGCCGCATCCGCAACTCCGGAGAGCAGGTCGCGCAGGCGCACCTGCGCCACCTGAACCCGTTCCCGGCCAACCTCGAAGAGGTGCTGCGCTCGTACGACAGGGTGGTCGTGCCGGAGATCAATCTGGGTCAGCTCGCGCTGATCCTGCGCGGTCGCTTCCTCGTCGACGTGATCGGCTACAACCGCGTCCGCGGCCTTCCGTTCAAGGCGGAGGAGCTCGCGAGCGTCATCCGGGATGTGATCAACTCATGAGCGACCCTCTCGCCCTCGTTCCGAAGGACCCCGAGCGGCAGACCGCGAAGGACTTCAAGACCGACCAGGAGGTCCGCTGGTGCCCCGGGTGCGGTGACTACGCGATCCTCGCCGCGGTGCAGGGCTTCCTGCCGGAGCTCGGTCTGAAGCGGGAGAACATCGTCTTCGTGTCGGGCATCGGCTGCTCGTCGCGGTTCCCGTACTACATGAACACCTACGGGTTCCACTCGATCCACGGGCGCGCCCCGGCGATCGCGACCGGGCTGGCGTCCTCGCGCCCGGACCTGTCGGTGTGGGTGGTGACCGGCGACGGCGACTCGCTGTCGATCGGCGGCAACCACCTGATCCACGCGCTGCGCCGCAACGTCAACCTGAAGATCCTGCTGTTCAACAACCGGATCTACGGGCTGACCAAGGGCCAGTACTCCCCGACGTCGGAGGTCGGGAAGATCACCAAGTCGACGCCGCTGGGGTCGCTGGACTCCCCGTTCAACCCGATCTCCCTCGCGATCGGCGCGGAGGCGTCGTTCGTGGCCCGGACGATCGACTCCGACCGCAAGCACCTGCAGTCGGTACTGCGGGAGGCCGCCCAGCACAACGGCACGGCGCTCGTGGAGATCTACCAGAACTGCAACATTTTTAACGACGACGCGTTCCTGCCGCTGAAGGATCCACAGACCCGCGACGACGTGACGATCCGGCTGGAGCACGGTGAGCCGATCGTGTTCGGCGCCGACGGCGAGAAGGCACTGCGGCGGTCGGCCTCCGGTTCGCTGGAGGTCGTGCCGGCGGACTCCCCGGACATCGTGGTGCACGACGCCAAGAACCCGGACCCGTCGCTCGCGTTCGCGCTGTCGCGGCTGGACTCGCCGACGTTCGAGCACACGCCGATCGGGATCTTCCGGCAGGTGGAGCGCCCGTCGTACGACGAGCTGATGCGCGCCCAGATCGACGAGGCCATCGCCCAGCAGGGCGCGGGCGACCTGGCCGCCCTGCTCGGCAGCGGGGACACCTGGCGCATCGACTGACCCATACCGTTCCGCCCGCACGCGAATCATGGAATCGTTCTGTGTCATGAGCGTGCGGGTGGAAAAGCAGGGGCCGGTGACAACGGTGGTGCTGGCCCGTCCCGACGTGCGCAACGCCGTGGACGGGCCGACAGCGCGGGCGCTGGCCGAGGCGTTCCGCGCGTTCGACGCCGACGGTGAGGCGAGCGTCGCCGTGCTGTGGGGCGAGGGCGGCACATTCTGCGCGGGTGCCGACCTGAAGGCGCTGGGCACCGAGCGCGGTAACCGGGTCGACGCGCCGAGCGCCGGAGCCTCGGCCCACGACGTGTCCCATGCCGCCGAGGGCCCGATGGGCCCGACCCGGATGCGGCTGTCCAAACCGGTCATCGCGGCGATCAGCGGGCACGCCGTCGCGGGCGGGCTCGAACTCGCGATCTGGTGCGACCTGCGCGTCGCCGAGGAAGACGCCGTCCTCGGGGTGTTCTGCCGCCGCTGGGGCGTCCCTCTCATCGACGGCGGCACCGTACGCCTGCCGCGCCTGATCGGCGCGTCCCGGGCGGCGGACCTGATCCTGACCGGCCGTGCCGTGCCGGCGCCCGAGGCGTACGACATGGGCCTGGTGAACCGCGTCGTGCCGCCCGGGCGGGCGCGAGAGGCCGCGGAGGAGCTGGCCGCGCAGATCGCGGCGTTCCCACAGACCTGCCTCCGGCACGACCGCATGTCCCTCATCGAACAGCAGGGGCTTGACGAGGACGCCGCGATCTCCAATGAGTTCCGGCACGGCAGGGCCGTGCTCGGGGAGACCGGCCTGACCGACGTCCAGCGGTTCCGCGACGGTGTGGGCCGCCACGGCTCGTTCGACGGCTGATCAGACCGACAGAGGTGTGCGCGAGGCCGTCGTCTTCGTGGTCGCGCCCGGGGTCGCCGACTGGGTGGGCGAGGTCGTCGAGGAGTTCGGGGACGTCGTCGTCGAGTTCGACCCCGTGGTCGGCCCCGTCGTCGGAGGGGTCGTCGGCGCGGTGGGCGGAGTGGTCGTCGCCGGAGGTTGCCAGGTCGGCGCCGGCGAGGGCGCCGGCACCGCCTTTCCGTCCTTGAGGCGAGCGACGATGTCCTCGGCGGCGCTGCGGGTGAGGTTGCCGGTGATGAGCACCCGTCCCTTGGTGATGGGGGCGTCCACCCGGGGCGCGGCCACGACCTGTTCGCGGACGGTCAGCGCGAAGGCCCGTCCCGCGGCGTTGCGGGTGAGGTTCTTCAGCGCCCTGCCGTCGGCTGGGGTCAGGCTGAGGGAGACGGCGTATCCGCCGGTTTTGGCCTTGGCCCGCTCGACGTGGATGTCGTTCACCCGCTTGATGGTGATGCCGGTCGCCAGCTCGTAGCAGACGGGGCCGAGGTTGCTCTGGCCCGCGATCCCCTGCACGCCGGCCGGGCACTGCTGGCCGACGAGCTGCTGGGTGACGGGGTAGATCTTCAGCGGCGCGGGAAACTTCGCCGGGTGCTCCTGGGAGAACGCGACGATCAGCGTCCCGGTCAGCGCGATCGCGGCGATGACCAGCCACAGGATGAGGACGATCGCGATCAGCCCCGGCCGTGTGCCGGCACGCCGCGCGGTCCCCGCGGCCGACCTGCCGCCGATGCCCCGTGTGGCACCCGCGGCCGGGCCGCGATCCGACCGACCGCCGCCGCGCCGCCCGATCCGCATCACCGACCTCCGATCCTCCCCCGTGGAGGACGGTTCGCCGCCGCCGGCGGTTGTCGTGTCGGCGCGAACCGGCGGCATGGGGGCCGGAGTCGGCGGCCAGGGCCGCGTGGCGGTGCCCTCGGCGTCGCCCGCCGTCCCCATGGCAGGCCCGGTGGTCTTGGCGCCGCTCGCCGACGCCGGAGCGGACGAGGGCGGAGGCAGCGGGCGCGTGGCGCCCGTCCCGGCGCCGCTCGCCTGCGCGGAGGCGGTCTCGGCGCCGCTCGCCTGCGCGGGGGCGGTCTCGGCGTGGCCCGTCGATTCCGGGGTAGGCGGCGCCACGCGTCCGGACTCGGCGTCGTCGGCCGGCTCGGGGGAGTGCCCGTGCGGGGAGGCCGGTCGGCGCGCCGACCGGTGAACCGCGAACCTCAAGGTGTCGTCTCCTCCGCGTGGGGGGCGGGCGGAAGTCTCGCCTGGATCAGGTCATCGTCGAGTCAATCGCATCATGGGGAAGGCCCGGCGCGCCAGGGTCGTCGGCGCCGTCTCCCCGCCCTCCTCCGTCTCGCCGCGGGACCCCGCTCGATCGCACCGGGACG
Organism: Actinoallomurus sp. NPDC050550; assembly: GCF_040655075.1. Taxonomy (NCBI): domain Bacteria; kingdom Bacillati; phylum Actinomycetota; class Actinomycetes; order Streptosporangiales; family Thermomonosporaceae; genus Actinoallomurus; species Actinoallomurus sp. NPDC050550. Next base: position 5,636 of record NZ_JBFAJC010000065.1, read on the forward strand.
ACCATCCCATGTTTTCGCTGGTCTTGTCCGGGTAGCCGCCGGTTTCGACGAGGTCGCCATGGTGCAGGTCGGCGCTGAACACCAGGACTTCTTCATGTCCTGGGCCGAACGTGAGCTGCTGCCGGCGCTGCGGTCGCGGTGAACCCGGTCACGACGCCATCAGGTCGGCGTACTGGGAGCACTTCCTCTCGCGGTCGACGGTGATCGCCCAGCCCGGCGGAGGATTCTGGTAGTCCCACCTGGGCTGGGTATCGCCGGGGCCTTTGTACGTCCAGCCGACCAGCTGTACCCGGCGAACGGCCGGCTGGGCGGTCCCGGAGCACACGATCTGGGCCTTGACCAGGCGCGATAGCGGTGCGTCGCGATAGTAGTCGACGACGAGCAGGCCCTGGTGGAAGGTGATGTCGAGCAGGCTGATGTCGTCGGCGGGGTTGCGCATGCCGCCCGCGAACTCCGTGGACGTCGCCCCGCGGCTCCACAGGTCGTACAGCGCCGCCTGTGGGGCGCCGGGGAACGCGACGCGGCGCACCGGGACCAGCCGCTCGCTGCGGGCCAGGTAGACGGTCGTCTGCGGGACGGCCTGCTGGGCCACGGCCGGTTCCCCCGCCCCGATCACCCCGGTGGGCCGTACCCCGCAGGCGGTCACCAGCACCGCCAGGACGAAGGCGACCGCGAAGCGCAGGACTTGTCTCATTCGATCTCCCCGCTCAGCCGGCCAGGTACCGGCCGAACGAGGAACACCGCAGCGGCCGCCCCAGGACCGAGGCGCCCTGATCGGCGAGCTGGACGCGCTGGACGCCGGGCTGTGCCGTGCCGGAGCACACGATCTGGGCCCGGAGCAGGTCCGTCACCGGCCGGCGGGAGGAGAACGAGGCCATCAGGACACCCGGTGGGAGATCTCCCCTGTTGAAGATCGCGTGGAACTCATCGAGGTCCGCCAGCGGATTCGACATGCCCTGTGCCTCCTCCGGAACCTTGGCGCGCTGTTCCCACAGGGCGTTCAGCGCGGCCTGCGGGGCGCCGGGGAACGCGACCCGGCGCACCGGGACCAGCCGCTCGCTGCGGGCCAGGTAGACGGTCGTCTGCGGGACGGCCTCCTGAGCCACGACCGGCGCTCCGGAACCGATCACCCCGGTCGGCCGCACCCCGCAGGCGGCCACCGGCGCCACCACGATGAGCGGGACCACGCTGCGCAGGGCTCGTCTCGTTCGGTGTCTCATGGCTCAGCCCACCAGGTATCGGCTGAAGTGCGAGCATTTCGGCGACTGCACGTGGGCGGTATGGATGTCGATCAGCCGCACGAGCCGCACGCTGGGCTGGGCGGCTCCGGAGCACACGATCTGCGCGCGAAGCAGGTCCGACACCGGCCGGCCGGTCAAGAAGAAGACGGTGAGGACCCCGGAAGGCATGCCGCTCCTATCGAAAACGACATCGAACTCCTTGAGGTCCGCCAGCGGATTCGACAACCCCTGAGCGGCCTCCGGCACCTTGGGACCCTCCTGCCACAGCGCGATCAACGCGGCCTGCGGAGCGCCGGGCAGCGCGACCCGGCGTACCGGCGTCAGCCGTCCCTGCCGCGCCAGGTAGACGGTCGTCTGCGGCACGGCCTGCTGCGCCAATGCGGGGTCTCCGGCGCCCATCACGCCGGTCGGCCGCACTCCGCAGGCTGCGACGAGGAGCCCGGCGAGCAACGGCAGACCGTCGCGGACCCGTACGGGCGGCAGGCCCTGGCGGAACCGCGCGAGCCGCCGGCCGTGCCGGACCCGCTCGGGCGGCAGACCCTGTTGGACCCGCGCGAACCGCAAACCGTGCCGGACCCGCACGGGCGGCAGACCGTCGCGGAACCGCGCGAACCGCAAGCCGTCGCGGACCCGCTCGAGCGGCAGACCCTGGCGGAACCGCGCGAGCCGCCGGCCGTGCCGGATCCGTGCGGGCGTCATGCGGTCTCCGCCGGGATGTCGGGGAGCCACAGCTCGAACGTCGTGCCCGTGTCGGTGTCGAGGAGGTGCAGCTCGCCGCCGTGCAGCTCGGCGTTGGCGCGGGCGATCGCCAGGCCCAGGCCGCTGCCCTCACTCCGCGTCCGCGCGGCGTCTGCCTTGTAGAACCGCTCGAACACGTGCTTGCGCACATCCTTGGGAATGCCGGGGCCGCTGTCGGAGACGCGGAGCCGGATGCCGGGCCCGTTCGGCACGTACGAGCGGCGCAGCCGTACGGTGACCGGAGGTTCGCCGTGCCGGAGCGCGTTGCCGACCAGGTTGGCCAGGATCATGTCGAAGCGGCGCGGGTCGACGCGGGCGCGCAGCTCCGGGACGAGGTCGGTCTCCACCTTCTCCTGCCAGTCGCGCAGCCGCAGGCTCTGCTGGACCAGCTGCGACATGTCCACGTCGTCCAGAACGAGCGCCGCCGCCCCGGCGTCGAACCTGCTGATCTCCAGCAGGTGACCGATCAGGGTGCGCAGCCGGCGCGTCTCCTCCGCCACGAGGCCGGCGGCCGTCGCGGCGCTCCCGGTGGCCTCCTCCTCCAGCGCGTCCGTGACGGCGGTCATCGCGGTCAGCGGCGTGCGCAGCTCGTGGGACACGTCGGCCACGAAGCGGCGGGCCGAGCGTTCCATGTCGCGCAGCTCGGCGACGCTGGCCTCCAGGGCCTCGGCGCTGGAGTTGAAGATCCGGGCGAGGCGCGCCAGCTCGTCGCGGCCCCGGACCTCGACCCGCCGGTGCAGGTCTCCCGCGCCCAGTCCCTGGGCGGCGGCGGCCAGCCGCCGGACGGGCCGCAGCACGCTCCGCGCGGCGAGCAGGGCGAGCAACAGGGCCACGAAGACGGCCGCGCCGCCCCCGACGGCGACCGAGGTGGCCATCCGGTCGAGGTCGTCGCGTTCCCGCGTGAGGCTCACGATGACGTACGCCTCGATCGGGCTCGCGACGCGCGAATTGGTGGTCGGCAGGTAGACCGGCGTGCCGACGACCAGGTACGGAATGCCGTGGAAGCTGATCCGCTGGAAGTAGATCTGCTGTCCTCGCAGCGGCCGGGCGAGCTCGTCGTGGTGGCCCGCGCCGCGGACCGTGGCGATCAGCTTGGGCGGGATGCGGAGATGAGGGAACCTCGGGCCGCTCGTGGCCCATCCTCCGGGCTCGTTGCCGAGCACCCAGGACTGGCGGTCGGTTTGCCGGGCCAGGGCGTCACTGATCGGCTGGAGAAGGTCGGCGGTCAGCGTCATGTCGGGCAACTGCGTCGGCACGGTCTGGGCCAGGGTGGTCCGCACGTCGTTGACGACGGCGTTCTGCACCCGCTCGAGCATCGCCAGCCGCACGAGCCAGTACGCGATCCCCGCGGTGATCGCCGAGGCCAGCAGCGCCACGGCGGCGAACGCCGCGACGAGCCGTGCGCGCAGGCCGATCACGGGGCGACGAAGCGGTAGCCGAAACCGCGCACGGTCTCGATGAACTTCGGCCGGGACGGCACGTCCTCGACCTTCGACCGGACGCGCTGGACGGTGGCGTCCACGAGCCGGGAGTCGCCGAGGAAGTCGTGCTCCCAGACGGAGGCGAGGAGTTGCTGGCGGGTCAGCACCTGTCCCGGGTGGCGGGACAGCTCGAGGAGGAGCCGGAGCTCGGTGGCGGTGAGGTGCACGTCCTGGCCGGCCCGCCGCACCTTCATCGTTCCCCGGTCGATGACCAGGTCGCCGTAGGTGGAACGGTCCCCCGGGTCGCGCTCGACCCGGCGCAGCACCGCCCGCAGTCGCGCGTCGAGCACGCGCGGCTCGACCGGCTTGACGACGTAGTCGTCGGCCCCGGCCTCCAGGCCGACGACCACGTCGATGTCGTCGCTGCGGGCGGTGAGCAGGATGATCGGCAGTGAGTCCTCGGCGCGGATCCGCCGACAGACCTCGACCCCGTCGATGCCCGGGAGCATGACGTCGAGGATGACGAGCTCCGGGCGCTGCGTGCGCACCTGCTCCAGCCCGAGTTCGCCGGTCTCCCGGGCGGTCACGGAGTGTCCGAGCCGGGACAGCGCGAACTCCAGAGCCGCCCGTGCGGAAGGGTCGTCCTCCACCAGCAAGATTGTCGCCACGGGGCCCATTATCAGGACCGCAAGCGCAGTGGTCAGAACAAAAGGATCATGTCACAACTCTGTGACAGGACGAACTTTTCCAGGCCGCCCAGGGTGCGGGGGCCGTTCCCGAGGCCGTGACCCGCCAGCCGACGGGGTGCCGTGGCCACGACGTCGCGGGCGCCGCACCGCCCGTCACCGGCACGATCACCATGCAGGTCCCCTTCGGCGGCTGCCCGTTCGCCGCGTGGAAGAAGGTCAGCGGCGTCCACCAGACCTGGTACGCCTGCCGGACCCACACGCGCCACGTCAGGCTCGCGTCGACCGCCACCCCGCCGTACCCCGGGCCGGCCCGGAAGATCGGCTCACGCGGCGGCAGCCAGGGCTTCGCGATGACGGTGGCGGCGACGAGATTGAACGCCGCGAGCCCCACGGCGATCGTCCACGCCGAGCGGGGCGTGTACGCCACGGCGACCAGGACGCCCAGCAGCGCGAGTGCCGCCAGGGAGGCCGTGCCGAGCTGCAGAGACGTCCAGTCCCAGGTCAGGAAGCACGTCTCGGGGAAGTCGAAGGCGATGAAGTTGTAGTCGGTGAGCCGGTCCCCGGCGTAGACCGCGGCGGACAGCCCCGCCCCCGCGCACACGACGCCCGCCGCGAGGGCGTACCCGACGCTGGACCGGCGCCGCCGCATGAGCACCGCGAGGCCGCACAGCGCGTGCGCCACGGCGAGACACGCCAGGTAACGGCCGTAGAAGTAGTTGCCGACCCGGTGCTCGTCCGGCAGTGCCGCCGAGGACGCCAGGGCGGTTCCGAAGGTCGCGGCCAGCAGCACTCCGGACAGGACCCGGGCGGCCGGGTCGCTCCGGGGCCGCCACAGCGTACGGGCGGCGGCGACCAGCCCGATCCCCGCCAGGCCCCACGTCGCGACGACGAGGTACCAGATCTGCCCGGCCGCGCCGAAGACCGCCCATTCCAGGCCCCCGACCGTGGTGAGCCGCGCGGACAGCAGCCCGCCGAGGTCGCGGACGCCGTGCGGATAGAGCGCGGTCCGTACCGCGCCGTTCAGCGCCCAGCCCGCGGCCGCTGCGGCGAAGGCGACGGCCCCCGGAACCAGCGCCGCCTTTACCGCCGGACGCCGCGTGACGAGACCGTACGTCACGACTCCCGCCACGACGAGAAGATGCACGGCGAGGATCACGGTGCCGCGCGCGTGCGTCGTGTAGGCGTAGGCCGCGGCCAGGCTCGCCAGTGAACCGGCCACCGCCACGCGCCGCCCGTCCGTGTCCTGGAACCAGGCACGGACGAACGAGTGCAGCGCCAGCAGCCAGCCGAGGATGAGCGTCGGCAGCACCGCGTCGGTCAGCGCGAGCGGGCCGAACACCGTCGCCGCGGGCAGCAGCGCGGCGGCGAAGGCGAGCACGTACGCGTGCGGCCGGGGCAGCCGCATCCGGCGCAGCGCGGCCACGGCCAGCGGGAAGATCGCGGCGCCGACGAGGGCGTTGATCCCCAGCACGATCCGGTAGCAGGTCTGCGGGTCGTGGCTCAGCCAGAACGCCGGGCTGACCAGCAGCGGATACCCGCCCTGGTAAAAGGTGCTGCCCGACAGGTCACCTCCCGGACCGCCCGCCAGCCACCGCGCGGCCAGCAGATAGCCGCTCTCGTCCGGGAACGCCGCCGGGACGCCCTGCCCACCGGCGAGGACCAGCCGGATGCCGACCTGGGCCAGCCAGCCCGCCAGGACGAGCAGCGGCCAGGACGGCCGCCACGTGCGGACCGACGGCGATGGCCGCGGCCGGTCCGGTGTCCGGACGTCGAGAGTGCTGGAAATGGTCATGCCGACCAAGATCGCGAACGAGTGTCATGGCGCCGTCCGCACGATGTCCGCGTTCTGTTACACGGGCGAGGGTCTTGCTTCGTGAGGCAGGGACGGTGGGCGGCCTGTTTCCACGGGCTAGGGTCATGCGTCATGAGGCGGGGACGGTGGGCGGCGGTCGTCGGCGTGGTGGCTGCGGTCGCCGGGGGCATCACCTGGGCGGCGTCGGGCGACACGCCGCACGTACGGACGTTCGACCAGCGCATCCAGGTCGTGGACGGCCCGAAGAACGACCAGCACGTCGGCCTGGACACCACGTTCTTCGCGCCCGCCGGCGGGGGACGCGCCCCGGCGGTGCTGCTCGCGCACGGGTTCGGCGGCAGCAAGGACGACACGCGGGACGAGGCCGAGCGGCTGGCGCGGCACGGGTACGCCGTGCTCACCTGGTCGGCGCGCGGCTTCGGCCGCTCGGACGGCGAGATCACCCTCGACTCCCCCGACTACGACGTGAAGGACGTCCGGCAGCTGATCGACTGGCTGGCCCGCCGCCCGGAGGTGCGCCTCGACGGCCCCGGCGATCCCCGTGTCGGTCTCGCCGGCCAGTCGTACGGCGGCGGGATCACCCTGTTGTCCGCCGCGTACGACCGGCGTATCGACGCCATCGCCCCGCAGATCACCTGGTACGACCTCGCCGACTCCCTGTTCCCCGACGCCACGGGCAAGGGCGCGGCGCTTCCCCCCGACCAACCGACCCCGACCGACCTCCCGGGCGGCGTGTTCAAGAAGGTCTGGGCCGGCGTCTTCTTCACCGGCGGCGCGTCGTCCACAGCCTGTGGACGATTCCTGCCGTCGCTGTGCGCGATGTACCAGAAGGTCGCCGAGACCGGGCGGCCCACACCCGAGGCGATCGCGACCCTGCGCCGGTCCAGCCCCTCGTCCGTGGCCGGCCGGATCCACGTCCCCACCCTCCTCGTCCAGGGCCAGGCGGACTCCCTGTTCCCCCTCGACCAGGCCGACGGCAACGCCCGCGCGGTCACCGGCGCGCCGGTCAAGGTGGTCTGGTTCCAGGGCGGTCACGACGGCGGCGACCCGGAGACCGCGCGCGTCCGCGACCTCGTCACCGGCTGGTTCGACCGCTACCTGAAGGGCGGGCCCGCGTCGACCTCGCGCGGCTCCGCGCAGGGGACGGACGGTCCGGCGAAGGAGGCGGGCGGTTCGGCGGCGGAGACGTCCGGTGGCTTCACCGTCACCCGCACCGGCGGCATCGACTCCTCCACTCAGCGCGTTGTCGTCACCGCCGCGACCGCGCCCCGCTACCCCGGCCTGTCCGGGACCGCCCACCGTACGCTCCCGCTCGGCGGGCAGGAGCAGACGATCCAGAACCCGGCCGGCGGCTCCCCCGCGTCGATCTCCACCCTGCCGGGCCTCGGCGCGCTCGGCGGTGTCAGCGGCTTGGGCACAGGCGGCGTCCAGCTCGACATGCCCGGCCAGTCGGCGGCGTTCGACACCGAGCCACTCGACGCGCCCGTGCAGCTGACCGGCTCGGCGCGGGTACGCGTCCGGGTCGCCGGCGGCCCCGCGACGCTGTTCGCGAAGGTGTACGACGTCGGGCCGGACGGCCAGGCCGAACCCGCCCGCCGCCTCGCCGCGCCCCTGAACGTCACCGGCACGGCGGACGTCGCGCTGCCGCCCATGGACCACCGCTTCGACCAGGGACACCGCATCCGCGTCGTCTTCGGCACCACCGACATGGGATACGCCTCACCGGCACGGCCCGCCTCGTACCGGGTGTCCGTGGACTCCCCGCTGACCGTCCCCGTCGACCCGGCGCTGCGTACGCCACCGGTACCGCTGCCCTGGTGGGTCTGGGGTCTCCCGGCGATCGCCGTCGCGGCGGCCGTGGCCCTGGTGGCCACCGGGCGCGGGCGGCGCCGACGCCGTGGCGAGCGCGGCGACCCCGCGGTACCGCTGGAGATCGCCGGGCTGACCAAGCGGTACAAGAACGGCCACCTCGCCGTGGACGACCTGTCCTTCCGCGTCGAACCCGGACAGGTCTGCGGCCTGCTCGGCCCGAACGGTGCGGGCAAGACGACCACCCTCCGCATGCTCATGGGCCTGATCCACCCCGACGCCGGCCAGATTCGCATCTTCGGCGAGCCCGTACGCCCCGGGGCGCCGGTGCTGTCCCGGCTCGGCTCGTTCGTCGAAGGACCCGGCTTCCTGCCCCACCTGTCCGGCCGCGACAACCTGGAGCTGTACTGGAAGGCCGCCGGACGTGGCGAGGCGTACCTCGACGAGGCCCTGCGGATCGCCGGACTCGGCGACGCGATCCGCCGTCCCGTCCGCACCTACTCCCAGGGCATGCGGCAGCGGCTCGCCATCGCCCAGGCGATGCTCGGCCTGCCCGACCTGCTCGTCCTCGACGAACCGACCAACGGCCTCGACCCGCCGCAGATCGCCGAGATGCGCGAGGTCCTCGTGCGGTACGCCGCCGAGGGCCGCACCGTCATCATCTCCAGCCACCTGCTCGCCGAGGTCGAACAGACCTGCACCGACGTCGTCGTGATGCACCGCGGCACGCTCGTCGCCGCCGGCCCCGTCGCCGAGATCGCCGGCCACGACGGCTCCGTCCTGATCGGCACCTCGGAGGTCGACCGCGCCATGAGCGTGCTGACCGTACTCGAGGGCGTCGACGGCGCGGAGCCGTACGACCCCGGCGTCCTGGTGCGCCTGAACGGCTCCGCGCCGTCGGCCGTCGTCGCGGCGCTCGTCGCCGCCGGCGTCCCGGTGGATCGCGTGATGCCCCACCGTCGCCTGGAGGACGCGTTCCTCGCCCTGATCGGGGAGAGCTCGTGAGCGAAGACCTCACCTACCGCAGGCGCCGGACGCTGCCGCTGCGCGTCGAGGCAGTCCGGCAGCTCCGTCGGCGCCGGACCTGGCTCGCCTTCGCGGTGCTGCTCGTCCTGCCCTGGGTGCTCGCCGCCGCGTTCAAGATCGGCGGCTCGCCGTCGGCGAACGACGCCAACACCCCCGGCCTCGTCACCGTCGCGACGGCCGGCGCGCTGAACTTCACGGCGTTCACGCTGTTCGCGTCGTCGGGCTTCCTGCTCGTGGTCGCGGTGGCGCTGTTCTGCGGCGACACCGTCGCGAGCGAGGCGGGCTGGGCATCCCTGCGCTACCTGCTCGCCGCCCCGGTGCCGCGCACGCGACTGCTGCGCCAGAAGCTCATCGTCGCCCTCATGTACGCGGCACTGGCCGTCGTCAGCCTGCCCGTGATGGCGATGATCACCGGGATCTACGTCTTCGGCTGGGCCCGCCTGCGGGTCCCCGGCGGCGACGTCGCCCTGCCCAACGACACCGCTCTGACCCGGATGCTGATCATCGTCGGCTACATCCTGGCCTCGGAGCTCGTCGTCGCGGCGCTCGCCTTCCTGCTGTCGGTCACCACCGACTCTCCCCTCGGCGCGGTCGGCGGCGCGGTGGGCCTCGTCATCGTCAGCAACATCATCGACGCGGTCACCGCGCTCGGCCACTGGCGGGAGTTCCTGCCGACGCACTGGATGTTCGCCTGGACCGACGCCCTCCAACCACACCTGGAGTGGACCGGCATGATCAAGGGCACGGCCCTGTCCGCGTCGTACGCCACCGTGTTCATCGCCCTGGCCGTCCGCCGCTTCCGCGCCAAGGACATCGTGAGCTGATCCCCGGTTCTAGGCGACGACCGCGAGCAGTGCCGTGACGGCCGTGGTGAGCTCCGGGTCGCCGCTCACCGTCGAGCGCTCGCGGGCCTGCTCCACGGTGACGCCTCTGGTCGCCAGCCGCCAGAATGTGTCCTGGTCCATCGAGACGCGCGCGGCCGGCTCCCCGGTGGGCTCGGCCATCCGCCATCGCCCGCCTTGCCGGACCGCACCCCATCGTCCGCCGGCCGGTCCGGCCACCTCCAGGTGAGTCGTGGTGCCTTCCGGCCGGTCGTGCGTGCGCAAGGTGTACGGCAGGGCGCGCGCGAAGATGTCCAGCACCGGAGCCATGAGGCCCGGTTCGGTGGCACCCGGAATCGAGACGGCGTCGCGCACCTGCTGCTGGTGGACCCAGAACTCGGTGTACTCACGGCCGATGTCCAGCCAGGTGGGGCTGTCCAGGTCGGTGGCGGCCCAGGACACGTTCAGGCCGGCAGGGGCCAGGAGATCCCGCGCCGCCCACATGGCGTCCAGCCGCGGCCCCAGGTGATCCAGGAGTTCGATCATCAGTTGCGGGCTGAGCTGCCGGGACGCCCGGACGAACTCCTCATTGACGCGCGCCAGATAGGCGGGAAGCGTCTCGTCATCGGCGAACACCGCGCCGCCGTACCCGTCACGGCCGCCGGACAGCCGGCGCATGAAGTCGTTGAGCACATGACCGACGACATCGTGCACATCCCAGCCGGGACACACGGTCGGCCTGGCCCAGTCGGCGGGGCCCAGCGCGCCGAGAAGCTCGACCATGGCCTCCCGTTCACGTGGGAACAGGGGACGAACGTCGACGGCCGGACCGAAGATCACCATGACAGGACCCTATTGACCGTCGTCATATCCTTCACGGACTTTTCCGTTGGTGCGGCCATTAGCGGGCGTACGAATCTCGCGGAGCGGGGGCAGCTGTCCTCGAAGCGAACACACCGGACTTCGAAACACGGCCTAGAACGAGCCGTGACCAGCACAGTCGCCCCTAAAAGCATGCGATCGGTGCCGCGGCGTGACTGACGGGGACGGTGTGGGTGACCCAAGATGGCCCGCTGAGGTGAAGCAGGAAGGATGTCGGCTCTGGGAGGTAGTTGGGCACGCTGTTGTCCAGCGCCAGGCCGCTTTGAAGGTGGGTGCTGGGGGCGATCGCCAAGGTGCTACCCGCGAAGGTGGCGAGCAATGCTCGGAACCTGTGGATCAGCCCGGGGGGCGCGGAGGGCGTACCTTCCCGAATGATCCTGTGATGGTCTCCGGGTAGGCCTGCGTTCGCAGCGCGGGTCGGGAAGGCACGCCCGTGCTCAGCGTAGTCACCGATGACGGCTCGACCCAGTCCAGCTCCTTGATCGACGAGATCGTCCGCGAGGGCGCCCGCAGGATGCTGGCCGCCGCGCTGGAGGCGGAAGTCAACCAGTACATAGCCGAGTTGGCGGCCGAGACCGACGAGCAGGGGCGGCGACTGGTGGTCCGCAACGGCCACCACCGGCCCCGCACCGTGGTTACCGCGGCTGGGCCGGTCGAGGTCAGGGCCCCGCGGGTGAACGACCGGCGCGTGGACGAGGCCACCGGCGAGCGCCAGCGGTTCTCCTCGAAGATCCTGCCGCCGTGGTGCCGCAAGTCGCCGAAGATCTCCGAGGTGCTGCCGCTGCTCTACCTGCACGGCCTGTCGTCCGGAGACTTCGTGCCCGCGCTGGAGCAGTTCCTCGGCTCGTCGGCCGGCCTGTCACCCGCGACGGTGACCCGGCTGACCAGGCAGTGGAGCGACGATCACGCCGCCTTCCAGGCCCGCGACCTGTCGGACCGCGACTTCGTCTACGTGTGGGCCGATGGTGTGCACCCGAAGGTGCGGCTCGGGCAGGCGCACTCGTGCGTCCTGGTGTTGCTGGGAGTCCGGCTGGACGGCACGAAGGAGCTGATCGCGCTCGCGGAGGGGCTGCGGGAGTCCACCGAGTCGTGGGCCGACCTGCTGCGTGACTGCGGCCGACGCGGTATGCGGGACCCCGAGCTGGTGATCGGCGACGGCGCGATGGGTCTGTGGAAGGCCCTGGCCGAGGTGTTCGCGGCCGCCCGCCATCAGCGGTGCTGGGTCCACAAGGCTCGGAATGTCTCGAACGCCCTGCCGAAGTCCGCGCAGCCGGGCGCGACGAAGGCGATGCAGGAGATCTACAACGCCGAGGACCGCGCGCATGCCGAGCGGGCGATCGAGGCGTTCGCCAGGACCTACGGCGCCAAGTGGCCCAAGGCGGTCGCGAAGCTCACCGAGGACCGCGAGGAGCTGCTGGCGTTCTACGACTTCCCGGCAGAGCACTGGATCCACCTGCGGACCACGAACCCGATCGAGTCCACGTTCTCCACCGTCAAGCTCCGCACCAAGGTCACCCGCGGCGCCGACAGCCCGGCCGCGGCCCTCGCGATGGTGTTCAAACTCGTCGAGTCCGCCCAGCAACGCTGGCGGGCGATCACCGGAGCCCCGCTCGTCGCCCTGGTCCGCTCCGGGGCCAAGTTCGAGAACGGCGTCCTGGTCGAGCGCGCGGAGGCCGCCGCCTGATTACAGACCCCGCATGTGAACGCTGACCTGCTCCTCGTTCGATGGCAGTTCAGGATGGCCGTCCAGCCGACAGTGGGTTCATACTCGGCCCTCGAGCAGCAGTGGAACAGAGAACGGCGTTTGTACTGTGCGTGACTGGTCAGTACGTTGGTTGAGAACTTCCGGCGGCCGGGGGGGGCGTGTCCCTACCCCGCTGTCAGCGATTCAAGGTCAGGGCCGACTGCAGCTCACCCCTAATCCATTTCGATCCAGGGATCCGCTAGGAGCTGACTCCGGGGGCCGCGGCTAGGTCGGCGGCTAACGTCGAAGGTCCACAATCTCCGATGCGTTGAGGGCGCTGGGAGGCCGAGCATGGCACCGACTGCGGCCTACGACGAGATCGCTGACTGGTATGAGAATGAGCTCACCAGCATCAGCCCTCGCATCCAGAAGGGCGGACGTGTCCGCCCCGGGGAATGGCCGGGGCGGACGGGGCTGGTCAGAACATATCCATGGCATCTGGGGTGATAAGCGTGCCGGTGGCCGTCGTGGACACCTCGCTGCCCGTGCCCGTCGCGGCGTGGGCCGCCGGCAGGGACAGCGCGGTGAAGGTGAGGGCTACGGCCATGGTGATGGCAAATCGCTTCATTGACTCACTCCATAAGAGGTGATGGCGAGCGGCGCCCGCCACAGGCAATTGTGTCGAACGCACCCGTTTCGGCTCAAGATCGAAGTCATAGACATTCGCGGGCCCTGTATGCGCGGCTGGCACCCCCCGGAGGGCCGTCGTCGCGGAAGGCAGCTGCCGCCACGGCGGAGACTGCCGACTTTCTCCTCGATGACCTAGCGGACGATGGCCAGCCGCTTGCCGCCGCGACCGCCGTCCTGACCAGCGACCTGTTCCAGGCTGCGTTCAACATCGTCGATACGGCCCTTGATGCTGGCAGAAGTTGTTGATGATGTGGTCTGTATTCGATGTGGCTCCTCGGAATCTGGCTCCTCGGAGTGGCCGGGGGTGGCGGCTCTACGTTCCACCGGCGTCGGCTGCGCGGGCATAGGATTGATCTTTCGGAATGGGGCGTTTCGGGGGGATAGTGGTGCGCGGGTTGGCGATGGAGACGCGGTGGCTGGACGCGACCGGGCAGGCCGAGCTGGTCGCGTCGGGGCAGGTGACGGCGCTGGAGTTGCTGGAAGCGGCGATCGAGCGGATCGAGGCGCTGGACCCGGCCATCAACGCGGTTGTCATGCGGTGGTTCGACATGGCCCGCGAAACCGCGTCGGGACAGCTGCCAGACGGGGTCTTGCGCGGGGTCCCGTTCCTGCTCAAGGACTGGGTGGCGGCGTGTGCGGGACAGCCCCTGTGCAACGGCAACCAGCGGCTGAAGGAGCTCGCGCCGCCCTCGCCTGCCGACACCACGCTGGTCTCCCGCTTCCGGCGGGCGGGGTTGGTCATCGCCGGCCGCACCAGTACGCCCGAGTTCGCCAACCAGGCGACCACCCAGTCACGCGCATGGGGCATCACCCGCAACCCCTGGAACCTGGCCTACTCTCCCGGCGGATCCAGCGGCGGCGCTGCTGCGGCGGTCGCGGCGGGCATGATCCCGGTGGCGCACGCGACCGACGGTTCGGGATCCATTCGCATTCCGGCCGCCTGCTGCGGGCTCGTCGGTCTCAAGCCGTCCCAGGGACGGATCAGCGCCGGCCCGTTCGGCGACGAATCCGGATCCGGCGTAGAGCTGTGTGTCAGCCGTACGGTGCGGGACACCGCCGCCGTGCTGGATGCGGTACACGGCCCTGGCGTGGGCGACACGGTCACCGCGCCCGCACCCCGCCGACCCTACCCCCAGGAACTGTCCGGCGACTCCGGCCCACTGCGCATCGGGCTGCTCGACCACTATCCCCGCGGCGGCGCCGTCCATCCCGACTGCGCCCAGGCCGTACGCCAGACCGCCCATCTCCTGCAGGCGCTGGGCCACCACGTCGAGCCGGCCTTCCCCACCGCCCTCGCCGATCCCACGATCACCGACCGGCTCAGCATCGTGGCCTCGAGCCATATGGCCCAGATGATCGCTCGGCTCTCCGAGACACTCAGACGCGAGGCCACCCCCGACGACGTGGAGCACCACACCTGGGCGCTCGCGCGGAAGGGACGTGAAGCCGGCGCGGTGGAGTACGCCCAGGCCCTGGCCGCCCTCACCCGCCACCGGCGCGCCATGCACCAGTGGTGGGCCGACGGCCACGACCTGCTGCTCACCCCGACCACCGGCGAACCACCCGCGCCCCTCGACGCCTTCACACCCGACCCCACCGACCCACTGGCCAACCGCCACCTGCAGGCGAAGTACACGGCCTTCACCCGCGCTTTCAACCTCGTCGGCCAGCCCGCGATCAGCCTCCCGCTGCACTGGAACGACGCCGGACTGCCCGTCGGCGTCCAACTCGTCGCCGCCTACGGCCGGGAGGACCAGCTCATCAACATCGCCGCACAGCTCGAAAAGGCCAAGCCTTTCAGCTCGGTCAAGCCCTGCAACTAGATAGCGGCCGCTTCCCACATCCGAACGACGGACGGCGGTAACTCCGCCCGAACCGGCTCGCTATCGCCGTTGGCCGGTCGGTTGTTGGTCAAGGGCCTACTCGACGACACGTCAGCATCTTGACAGGATCAGAGCCGCGCAGATGCGCGACGACACGCCCGCAGGAGCGGCCATCGAGCCAGCCGAGACTGCCTTCCGAGGGGGACGGGATATGGCGGCACTATGGGAAGCCTTGATCACGACGGGCGGTTCGGCGGGCGCGGCGATCGCCGGTCTATTCATTGGAGGTGCCGTCGGGCGCCGGGGCCAGAGTTGGCAGTGGCTTCGGGACACCCGGACGGCTGCATACGGCGACTTTCTCAAGCAGTGCTCGCGGCTGGAGATCGAATTGCGTGAGGCCTATCTCGCGCAGCGCGACAACGAGGCCGACTGGGATGCCGTCCTCGCCACACAGGTCGCCGTGAGTCTGGTCGCCGATCCCGAGACTGCGCTGGCTGCTGTCGCTCTCACCGATGCGCTCAACGCGATGGCTTCGCTCAGCGACGGACCCAGGCCCGACGACCATGACGATTTTCGGCGTGCCCTGGAGGCCATTGCGACAGATCAGATCGCCTTTGTGAACGCCGCCCGACGTTCGTTGGACGTTTCGCAGGCACCGTTGAATAGACTCCTGGGCGGTCCGCCGGCATGGCACGAGATCAAGCCGTATCTGACGAACGGCACGACACCAATCCCGAACCGGCGCAAGGGCAAGAACCTTCCCACACCTGCCAGGCAAGACTGAGGGCTCCAGCAACGGGAGCTCACAAACCGGCTCATCATGATCAACTTACGAGAGCGACGGTGAGCTCAACTGATCCACAAGTATTGACAATTGCTCGAAGGTGGCGGTGATGGGGCGGTGCACGTGGCCCGCCAGGACACGCGCGACATTGCGGTTCCGTGCGACCACATCGGCCAGTTCCTCGCCGTCATCAAGCCGCATCCCATCAAGAAACGGGATGCCGACCGCGATCGGAGGATGGTGCAGGCAAACGACTGCCGGAGTGTCCGGTCTACGGGCGAGGACCCCGTCGAGCCACTCCAACTGCGAGGCCCCCAGGTGACCACCGGCCAAGCCGGGCACCGCGGAATTCAGGCTGATGACGGTGAACGCAGGATGCTCTACCGCGTAGTGCATCTTCGCCGCATCGCCAAGAAAGCGCGTGCCGCCGAATTCGTCCCAGCAGCGCTGCAGGGTCATCGTGGTTGCCGGCCACCAGGTGCAGCGGTAGCGGAAATCGGCCGATCACCTCTCGCAGCGCCTTGTACTCCTCCGGACGGCCTCGGTCGACCAGGTCGCCGGTGATCACAGCGCAGTCGGGCTGCGGGTCGAGCGTGAGGACACGGCCGAGCGCTCGGTACAACCCCTCTGCGGGAGTACCGGCAAGCGCGCCGGTCGTGATGTGCGGATCGCTGAGATGCGCGATGGATGCGGTCATCCTCGAAGGCTCTAGCGCCGGTCCGGCCACGGCAATCGATCACGCTCAGGGCGAATTGCCGACCATCTGGGCGCAGCACCTTCGCAAGAGGCTCTCAGTCCCGCACGCCACGACCGGCATGCGGGCCGCGTCAGATCGGGACGCCGACGCGGGTCGCGAACGCCCGCAATCCCGGCAGGGTGCCGCGCCGGTCGGTGCGAAGGAGATCGGTGGTCATGTGGCGGACGGGTGGCCGGTAGCGGACCTCGGCGGGCGCGGCGCGTTCGGCGGTGAGCAGCGCCCGGTAGCAGGCTTCAGGCTTACCCCATTGGTGCCAGGCGCGGGCGACGTCGACCCAGTACCGGCCTCGGCGTTCAGCGGTGGGAATTGTCGCGGGATTCACGGTCTTGGCGTGCGCAATGGCGGCGCCGTTGTCACCGAGGACCTGGGCGATGCTGACCCGATACAACGCGACGTTGGTCGGTCCGAACGCTGTATGGCGATAGTTCGCGTCTTGGCCGAGCCTGGTCGAGGCTGCCTCGGCCGCGCCGATGAGGTCATGGGCTCCGCTCCGGTCACCATCGACGGCGGCGGTGTAGGCGGCGGTCTGCAGCAGGGTTCCGTACATCGACAGCTGCTCGGGGGTGGCGTTGTGCCCGGGAGCGAGGTCCTCGGCGGTACCGATAAGCAATGCATGGGCCCGGCCCGATCGGCCGGTGCGGCGCATGACGGTGGCGACGCTGCGGCGGGCATCGGCCAGGACGAGCGCGTCACCGGAGGCCTCGGCGGCCTGGGCGGCACGGTCGGCGGTCGCCCAGGCGAGCTGGTCATCGTTCAGCTTCACCATGAAGCTGGATGCGACGATGTAGGCGTCGGCGAGCAGCGCGTCGGCGGCCAGGCGCTCGTCTCCATCGGCGTGGTCGCAGGTGGCGGTTGCGGTGCCGATCAGATGTGGGAGCTCGGCGGCGAGCCGATCGTAGCGGGCGGCCTGGAATAGCGCCCGGGCCCGGCCGGTCGCGGTGCGCAGCGTCGGCAGAGGGACCGGCTTGGTGCCGTCGAGTCCGTGGCCGTATAGCAGGTTCTCCAAGCCGCCGGTCGGGTCCGCGGCCCGAGCTGCGCGGGCCGGGCCCGGCAGGCTGAGCGCACCAGCGGCTGTCAGACCGGCGGCACCGGCAAGGAATTCACGACGTCGCACCGGGTCGTCTCCATCCTCCCAAGGGGCGTCGGCGACCACAGTAGGCGCATGGGCATCGCAGGTCACGCGTTCGCCGGTATCAGGCAGCAGACCGAAGGCCTGCGGCGGTAAAGCCAGAGCGGTGGCGAAGCGGCGTAACACCATGGTGTCGGTCAGCGGCACGAGACCCCGTTCGTACCGGGAGACCTGCGAGGCCGAGTATCCGGTCCGGCGTCCGAGCTCAGCAAGAGTCAGGCCATGGGCGTGTCGAGTGCTCCGCACGATCGCGCCGGCATCGCGGCGGCCATGTGAGTTCATCGGCTGCTCCGCGCGCATAGTCCCCGACCTCACGGTAACCGCGGCGACCGTCGTCGACCAGCCTTGTTTGCACGGCACGCAAACCGTTGCCGCAACCTGCAAGAACATCTTCTGCGCCGGCCAGGCGGGGCGTGTCATGGATCCACAGCATCCCCAACCACGAGGGAGACCCTCATGGCGACCACAGCACCGGTCCTGGCCGTCGAGCAGGCCGACACCAAGCGGGACCCACAGTCCTTCATCACGCCGGAGGTCTGGGACCGGCAGATCGCGCTCCTCGTCCGCGACTACCCATTCGACAAGGTCATGGCCGAGCGTCTGTTCGGCCAGGCCATCGCCTACCTGATCACCGCCATGGAGAAGTTCGGCCAGCGCCTGGAGATCGGGTGCGGCGAACTTGTCGACACCGCCGTCCACGCCTTCATCCTCGACACAGTCAACTACCGACAGTTCTGCCACAAGTACTTCGACGGAAGGTTCCTCGAGCACGTCCCGGAGATCGATCGCAAGTACGACGGCTCGGTCGAGCGCACCGCCCACGTCATCGCGGCCAACGGGTTCGAGGTCGACTGGCCGCTGTGGGAGGCCGACTTCAGCAAGTGCACGCCGTGCTACCCCGGCAGCGACTGCCACTGACCAAACGCCGAGACAGGGCCGGAGCCGGAAGGGCTCCGGCTCTTCCCGCATCGATAGACGCAAATCCCTGAACCACGGTCGGCGATCGCCGGGAGCCGCTACCGTGACGCGGGTCTCGTCACCCACGTCACAAGGCTCCCATGGTCACCATCAACGACTACGCCGGTTACTGGGACCGCTACGCCGCCGGCGTCGCCACGGACGCGCCCGAAGAGTCGTTGAAGTACGCGTTCGGCTGGACCCAGTACGAAGGACACGGCCCTGGTGATGAACTGCTGGGTGAACCCGCCACCGCGTTGGAGCTCGGCTCGGGCCGCGGCAACGCCGTGGCCGCGCTGGCCACCAAAGGCATCGACGCCACCGGAATCGACATCTCATCCGTCCAATGCGAGCAGGCGAAGCGTCGCTGGGGTCACCTGTCCGGTGCTGGGTACGTATGCGGTGATGTCGTTGACCACCTCATCGATACCGACCGACGGTGGGATGCGATCTACTCGATCTGGGGCGCGGTGTGGTTCACCGACCCCGAGCGGCTGCTGCCCCTGACCCGAGACCACCTCACGCCCGGCGGGAAGCTGGCGTTTTCACACGCCCCGGCCGTCCCGAGGAGCTACGGTGCCCAGGGCTTCTACGCGGCAGGATTCACCGGCCGACAGGTGTGGGCCTACCGCTGGGCTTACGAACCCGAAGGCTGGACGGAGATCCTCCGCCGGCATGGCTTCGTCGACATCTGTGCCCGTGTCGAGCCCGCTCCCGATCCGGACCACATCGGCACTCTGATCGTCGAGGCTCGACGCTCGTAGACAGCGATGTTCTTCACCATCCAGTAGCGCTTTGCCGACCCCGACCCCGACTCCGGGCGTCCGCGACACAACTTGGGGGCGTGGCGTCTGGGGGCCGCCAGGCCCGTCCCCTCAACCGGACCCGGCGGCGGTGTCCCGGCCGGGCACAAAACGGCTGGCCAGCCAGGACGTCCGGCTGGCCGCCGGACGGGGCCGCTCATACCCCGTCCGGCGGCCGTGGTGGGCCGTGTGGCGAGCGCGATCTTCCCCGCCAGTCGTCTCGCGATACGACCCGGCGGCCCGTCTGGCCCGTGCGGCCGTCTTCAGGGGGCTGAGACGGCCGTACGGGGGTCTCTAGGTGCTCTTGCCGAGCTCGGCGAGGAAGTGCCGGGCTGTCTCGGGATCCAGCTCAATCAGCTGCCGGAGGGTCTGCTCCCTGAACAGCCCGCGTGGTGGCTGCCCCACCACGGGGAGGGTGTCAAGCAGGTGCTGCAGTCCCCGCAACTCCTTCCGGTAGATCGCGTCACGCTTCCGCAGAAGCTCCGCCGCGTCCTTACCGCGGATGACAAACCGGCCTGCGCTCCTGGATGTCGCAATCCACTGATCGTTACGCCATTCGACGTCGAACCCAAGCAGGTACGGCGCCTGAGCAGGCGCGTCAGCTTTCGGTCCGCCGCTCACGCTGCCACCGCCAACTCGGCCGCGCGGCATTCGAACACCAACTGTTGCGGGTCTGCGGCGAACAGGATCGGCGTCGCGGTGTCGAACCGGGCGATGGCCATGTATTCGCGCCGGTACCAGCACCACATCACCAGCCACTGAAGGCACAGGCCCTGGAGGTTCGCCAGCTGCTCGGGGCTCGGATCGGGGGCGCAGGCCGGGATGTCGATGGCCGCGTCGTCGACCATCGGGCGGAACGCCGGGGCGGGCCGGAGGAGCAGTCGGAGGAGCGCGGCGAAGAGTCGGAGGATCATCGCGGCCTCCTGATCTGCTTCAGCTCGGCGGGCGTCAGTGTGACGCCGGGCGCGGCCATGACGACGTGCACGGTCTTGCTGTGCTGCTCGTAGACCACCCAGCGCACGGCGGCTTCCTCATCGACGATGTGCAGGCCTCGGCCGTGCTCGGCGAACTGGCCGCCTTGGTCGGAGGCCGCCATGGGCCGAAAGTCCGGATCGGTGACGGCCAGATGCACGTAACGGCACGTGACGACCAGGTCAACGCCGATCGGATACGCCTCGTCCGGCCAGGGGCCGAACGCCTCAGCGGCGACGATCGCGTTGGTCACGATCTCGCTCGTGATAAGGGCGACCTCGTACGAGTCGTGGGGGAAACCAGCGACCGTGTTCGTGGCGAACTCGCGGGCCTCGCGTGCGTACTCGGGCAGGGCCCGGACCGGGAGCCATGACGACGGTGGGGATGGGGAGTGGTCGGTGATGACCGCATGGTCAGGTGTCACAGGGGGATCACTCCCCGTCAGTAACGCCAGGCTGGGTGGGCCTGGCTGGGTGGGTACACGCGTTTAGCATGCACCCGTCAAGCGTATTCTTCAAGTGAAACTTTCACTTGAATCGAAATGTAGCCTTATGTCTGCTGCCCTGCCGACTGCCGTCAGCTCCCCTACGATCGACGCCATGCCAAGGAGCACGCCCACCCTGAGGCGACGCCGCCTGTCCGCCGAATTGAAGCGCCTACGCGTCGCGGCCGGCATCGAGGTTGAGACGGCGGCCGAAGCGCTGGGCTGCTCGACCGACAAGATCCACTGGATCGAGCGTGCGGGCTGGACAAAGCCGCGATGGCGCGATGTCCGCGACCTGCTCGACACGTACGGCGTCACCGATGAGGCCGTGCGGGACGAGCTGATCACCCTCGCAAAGGAAGGCGGCCAGAAGGACTGGTGGACGCCGTACAGTCGGACGCTCTCAAAGAAGTACACCGCCTACATCGGGCT
The DNA here is from genome assembly GCF_040655075.1 of Actinoallomurus sp. NPDC050550. NCBI lineage: Bacteria > Bacillati > Actinomycetota > Actinomycetes > Streptosporangiales > Thermomonosporaceae > Actinoallomurus > Actinoallomurus sp. NPDC050550. Next base: position 26,591 of record NZ_JBFAJC010000065.1, read on the forward strand.
GGAGGCCGAGGCGTCAGAGGTGCTGACGTTCCAGCCGCTGATCATCCCTGGCCTGCTGCAGACCGACGATTACGCCCGCGAACTGATCCGCACCGGCGCGGCTGAGCTGTCCGCCGACGAGGTCGAGAAGCGCGTCGAGGTCCGCGCGGAGCGCCGGAAGATCCTCGAAGGCGAGGACCCGGTACGGCTGTGGGCGATCATCTACGAGGCGGCACTGCGGTGCTCGGTCGGCGGGTCGGAGGTAATGCGGGCGCAACTGGAGCGAATCGTCGAATTCGCCCAGATGCCGAAGGTTACGGTGCAGGTGCTGCCGTTCGAGGTGGGCGCCCATCCGGGCCTGTCTGGTCCGTTCACGCTGCTGTCGTTCCCGGAGGGTGACCCGGACGCCGCCTACATCGAGACGGCTGGCGGGGAACTGCTTCTGGAGGAGCCGGCCGACGTGGACCCGTACAAGCATGTCTTTCGGCGACTGAACGTCAGGGCGATGACACCGGAAGATACGATCACGATGGTGTCCGAAGAGGCGGCACGTGCCTAACCGGAACGACCTGAGAGATGTGTACCCATGCCCGATCGTGATTCCGCGCGCCTGGACTGGCGCAAGTCCTCCCGCTCTGGTCAGCAGGGCGAATGCGTCGAAGTCGCCGTGGTCGGCTGACCTCGCGCACGAGAAAGCCCCCGGACGAACCCAGCCGGGGGCCTCTCCATGTGTACCCGCGTTCAGCGTGCCCCGCCGGGCCGACATCCGGCGATCAGGAGCCGAAGCTCTGATCACAGGTCACGATCGCGAACTGCCCGCTGCTGCACCGAGAGGTCTTGCCGCGCCGGACCTTGAAGCTCTTCTTCCACGGCAGATGCGCGCCCTGCCGCTTCCTGGCCGCTCGCGGCGCTGTTTCGCAGCTCGTCGATCAGCTTCGCCGAGACTTCCGCACGCCACCTTGATCAGTCGGACGGCGCGCTCAGCGGGCGTACGAAGCGCGCAGAGCGGTGACAGGCGTCCTCGAAGCCGAGGTTCCGGTAGAAGGCATGTGCGCCGCTCCGGTGCCGCGAACTGGTGAGTTCGAGGTCCTCGCAGCCGAGTCGGCGCGCCTCGGTTTCGATAAAGCTCATCAGGCGGGCACCGATGCCGTGCCCGCGGGCCTCTTCACCCACCACCAGGCTCACGACGCGACCGCGCCGACCAGCTCGTTCGAAGAACGGGATCGCGTGGAACGCGAGCACGCCGACTACACGGGCGTCCAGCGTCGCGACGACGACGCGGCTCAGCGGGCTCTCCCGCCACTCCGCGATCCGGGCGGCGGCGTCCTCGACGGTCGACGGGTAGCCCAGCTGCGTCAGGAGCTCGGCGATCACCGGTGCGTCGGCGTCCACGGCATCTCTGATCAGGACGTCCATTCGTCCCTCCTCCCCTTCACGGAGCGTTTCATACGGCCGTGCGCCCGGACGAGACGGCGGCGAGAGTACCGCGGCCCTAGACGCGATGGCCGACCGCGTGTGGGCGATGCGGCCTCTGATGGCTTCTTGACGTTCGGCGCGGTCTTTGCGTTGAATGTCGTCGGTGCCGCGTGGCGTACGCAAGAGAGCCCTGGTGGAGGACTGCGGGCCAGACCGCGTACGAGTATGCGAGCACCGGGAGAGCCCGAAGGGGATGATGCAGGTGGCCGCCTACCGCATGGATCGCGCCTAGCCGCATCCGACGCCGTTCGCGTCGTTCCTGTCCTGCGCCCTTGCCTGAGCGCCGTTTTCCGAACGCCGTGAGCTGAACGCGTCGTATCACCCGCGCCCGTCGTCCCTCGGGGCCGTCGCCTTTCGCTGCTTCGCCGCTGCCGTTCGTCGAACGGGCGCGCCATTTCCGCCATTCATTCATCGTTCGTTCCGTCATGCGGCAACGCAGCGAAGGAGAGTTTTGACCACACCGTTCGTTGATTTCAATCAGCAGGTCATCGAGGAGTTCCGCGCCAACCATGGGCGCGTGGGCGGCATGTTCGAGGGGGCTCGGCTGATCCTGCTCACCACGACGGGCGCTCGCACCGGACGCCCCCACACCACCCCGGTCGGTTTCCTGCCCGACCCCGGCCGGCTGCTGGTGATCGCGTCGGCCGGCGGTGCCGATCGGCACCCGGCCTGGTACCACAACCTGGTGGCCAACCCGCGCGTCACCGTCGAGACCGGCCTGTTCACGCTGGTGGCCGACGCGGTCGTGCTCGAGGGGGCCGAGCGCGAGGAGATCTGGGCGCGCGCCGTCGAGTCCGACCCGGGCTGGGCTCAGTACCAGCGGAAGACCGCGCGGGTCATCCCCGTCGTCGCGCTGCACCCGGTGCGGATGAGCCACGCCGACCTGCCGGAGGGCGGCCTTCTCAAGCTCATGCGGCAGGAGGACCGCTTGACGGCCAACCGCGTCACCGGCCCCGACACCTTCGACACCGTACTCACCGCGCTGAGCGCGGGCCCGCCGCCGCTGCCGCCGGGTGCCGACACGTCCGAGCCGTTCACGCTGCCCGTGCCGGGCCGCTGGGCGAACGCCTCAGGCCGCGCGCCGCAGGAGGCGGGCGTGGTGCTGTACGTACACGGCGGCGGCTTCGAGCAGCGCATGCCCGCGTTCGAGCACCCGATGGCCTACCACCTGTCGAAGGCGGCCGGCCGTCCGGCGTTCAACGTGGACTACTCGCTGGCCCCCGAGCACCCCTTCCCGGTCGCGCACGACGAGGTGGTCACCGCGTACCGCGCGCTGCTGGCCGAGGGCGTACCGGCCGAACGGACGGTACTGGTCGGCGAGTCGGCGGGAGCGACTCTCGTACTGGAGATGCTGCTCACGCTGCGCGCGGAGGGCGTGGCGCTCCCCGGCGCGGTGGTGCCGGTCTCGCCGATCACGGACTTCACGTTGACGAACCCGTCGATCGACGCCCCGGCGGGCCGGGACGCCGTCGGCCGGGAGGTTCTGGAGCACGTCGTCGGCCAGTACCTGAACGGGCGGCCGAACGACCAGGCACCGCAGTCGCCCATCCACGGAGACCTGGCGGGCCTCCCGCGCATGCTCCTGGTGGTCGGCGGCGACGAGGCCCTGCTGGACGACTCCCGGCGCTACGCCGAGGCGGCGGCCGAAGCGGGCGTCGAGGTCACGCTGGACGTCTACGACGGCATGCCGCACGCGTTCCACATCGCGGTCCTGCCGGACCCGCAGCTCCCGGTGGGTGCCACCTTCCTGAAGCGCCTGTCCGCCTGGCTGGGCGAGGACCGGTAGCACGGGCGCGGCGACCGGCGGAACACATCCGCCGGTCGCCGCGGCCTGTCACGAGGGCGGACGCCGAGGGATTGATCAGGCCGGTCAGCGAGCGTACGGCCGGCGGCGGGAGCACAGGCCGGTGTCCTGTGCTCCCGCCGCGCGGACGTGCGTCAGGAGAAGGGGACGACGTCCTGCTTGCAGACGGTGCCGACCGGCGGCAGGGCACCGGTCAGCAGGTACCGGGTCTCGTGCTCCAGGGCGCAGGCGCTGGGATTGGAGAAGACCGTGTGGCCGTATCCGTCGACCGTCAGCAGGCGGGCCCGGGCCAGGGTCCGGGACACCGTGACCGCCTGCCGGTAGGAGGTGGCCGGGTCCTTGGTGTTGTTGAGCAGCAGGATGGGGTTGGCCGTGCGCCGGTTCCACGGTCCGGCGTAGCGGTCCCTGCCCAGCGGCCATCCCGCGCACGGTTCCGTGGCCCACGCCGGGTCCAGGGCCGAAGGTCCGGACCTGGCGTAGGCCAGCCGCGCGGCGGCCTCGTAGGCGCGCGGGTCACGGGGGTTGGGGCTGTCGGAGCAGACGGTGGCGAGGAACTGTTCCCGCCCGGCGTAGGGGGCCGACGAGGAGGCAGTGGTCCGGGCCTTCTTCGTCACGGCGGATGAGGTGGTCCGCCCGGACGACTTCTCCCACATCTGCTGAAGCAGGTCGGCTCCTTCGCGCCACATGGACACGCTGCCCAGGGGCAGGCTGAGCACCCCGCACGCGTAACCGCAGGTCTGCGTGTCCGGCGGGGTGCCCATCGTCACTGGATGCTGCCGCAGCCGGCGCAGGAGCGTGTCGTACTTGGCGCGCGTCGCCACCGGGGTGCCCGCGGAGAAGGCGCACGCAGCCGTGGACGCCTTGCCGCACAGGTCCAGGAAGTCCTTGAGGACCGCGGCGGACGCCTGGTCGTTGCCCTCGCGCACGAAGCTCGGCAGCCCGCCGCTCGCCTGGGTCCAGGCGACCGGGCCGACGTTACCGTCCAGGGCCATCCGCCCGACCTTGGCCGGGAAGAGATTGGCGTACGTGGTGCCGAGCAGGGTGCCGTACGACAGGCCGACGTAGTTGAGCACGGGGTCGCCGACGGCCTGGCGCAGCAGGTCCATGTCGCGGGCCACGTCGGCCGTGCTGACGTGCTGGATGAGGTCGGGATCGCGTTTCGCGCATCGGGTGGCGAAGCGCGACCACGTGCTGATCCAGGCGGACGTCTCCCGCGCCCCGACGGGGAAACCGATCGGCGCGCCGGACAGGAACGCGCTCTCCGCCTCAGTCGTCGGGAAGCAGCGTACGGCGGTGCTCTCGCCGAAGCCTCGGGGGTCGAAGGCGACGATGTCGTACCGGGCCCGCCAGGTCGAGGGGACGTGCGCGTAGGCGGCCGTGAAGCCCGCGAGCTGCGCGCCGGGGCCGCCCCCGTTGACGAACAGCGAGCCGATGCGGTGCGCGGTGTCGGTCGCCCGGTGCCGCATCACGGCGACGCTGATGGTCCTGCCGCGCGGGTTCCGGTGGTCCAGGGGGATCCGCGCCGTGGCGCACTGGAAGTCCCCGTCGCAGGAGCGCCACGTCAGCCCCGGAGCCGACGCCGCGGTCGTCGCGGCCTCCCGCCCGTCCGCCTGCGAGAGCGCGACGGGGATGGAGACGGCGGCGAGCAGAACGGCCGTCCAAACGGTGGCGGGCCGCAGGAGCCGGCGCTTGGCGGGATGTCGGCGGTCGGTCGAGGTGTGGTCGATCGGCATTCTCAGAGTGCCCTTTCGGGATCGCGGCGGCGTACGGGGTCAGGCCAGGCGGCGGCGGAGCCACCACGTGCAGAGTCCGGCGAGGAGGAGAGCGACGGCGAGGTAGATCACCGTCTCCTCCCACTGGAAGGTCCAGAAGCGGTCGGCGGGGTGGAAGTCGACCCGTTGCCGGTAGCCCATGTCGGTGAGCCTGGTGAAGCAGTCCTGCGACCCCTGCCGGGTCTGCAGCGGGCACTTCTCCACCCAGGAGGGCGGTGAGACGACCTGGCCGGCGGCGTTGACGGTGTGCTGGGCGACGATCCAGGCGCCGGGCTCGTCGACCCGCACCGTGAGGTTCCCGCTGATGTCGATGAGGGTGAGGTTCGCGGAGCTGATCTTCGTGGTGACGTGTTCCGGTGGCAGCAGGTGCGACCGGACTTCGAAGCCCATGGTGGCCTGGACGACGGTGAAGAGGGCCAGGACGATCGCCATGGCGGGCAGGGTCCGCCGGACGATGACGCCGATGGTGACGCCGAGGACGAAGGCGAACGCGGCGTAGCCGAGGGGGACTACCCCGCGCGTGTCGAAGATCAGGACGTGCATGCGCGGGAGCAGGAAGATGCCGTGGCCGGGGGCGCCGCTGTTGGCGGCGATGGCCGCGTCGATCGGCCGGTTCCACCAGGTCACCGCGAGGCTGAGCAGCCCGGTCGCGCCCACCGCGGTCAGCCCGACGATCCCGAGCTTGGTGACCAGCCAGCGGGTGCGGGTGGTCAGGGTCCAGGCCAGCCGGTGCGTTCCGGCGTCCAGCTCCCGGGTGATCAACGGGGCGCCCCAGAACGTGCCGATGATGGCCGGGGTGAAGAGCACGGCGAAGGTGCCGATGACGTACAGGCTGCTCTCGGTGCTCCCCAGCTCGTCGAGGAAGGCGCGGCCGTGGGCGTTGTACAGGTGGACCATGTGCGGGCCGGTGGCCGCGAGGAGGGCGGCGAGGACGACGACGGCGCCGAACACCACCACCGCCTGGGTACGGAGTTGTCGCCAGGTGAGCCAGATCATCGGTGTCCCTCCAGGAGCGGCGTGGAGCCGCCCATGTAGGCCAGGACGAGGTCTTCGAGCCCGACCGGCGCGACCGCCCATCCATGGCCGTCGACAGGGGTGGCCGCCCGGGCGTGACCGTCGGCCGAGGCGGCCGCCCGGCCGGTGCCGTCGATCGGGGTGTCGGCGCGGACGAGCAGGGTGGTCTGCCGGTCGGTGCGGTCGACGGAGACGGCGTGCACGCCCGGGGGAAGGGCGGCCGGGTCGAGGTGCGGGGCGCTGATCAGGTGGTGTGCGGCCAGCAGTTCGCGGACGTCTCCGGCGACCCGCACGCGGGAGCCGACGAGCACGATGAGGTGGTCGCAGACCAGTTCCACGTCGGAGACCAGGTGGGAGGAGTGCACGACGCTGATCTCCCGGCCGGCGGTGGCGTCGCTCAGCTCCCGGAGGAACTCCCGCCGGGCGAGCGGGTCGAGGGCGGCGACCGGTTCGTCGAGGATCAGCAGCCGGGGCCGCTTGGCGAGCGCGAGCGTGAGGGCGAGCTGGGCGCGCTGGCCGCCGGAGAGGTTCCCGGCCCGCTGGTCAGAGGGCAGGCCGAGCCGCCGCACCCGGTCCCGGGCCACCCGCATGTCCCAGCCCGGGATCAGCCGGGAGCCGAGTGTGAGGTGCTCGGCGACGGTCAGCCGGGCGTAGGTCGGAGTGTCCTGGGCGACGAAGCCGACCTTGGCCAGTTGTGCCGGGTTCGCGCCGGGGCGGCTGCCGCACACCTCGATCGTGCCGGACGTAGGTGTGAGCAGGCCGGCGGCCAGGCCCAGCAGCGTCGACTTCCCGGCCCCGTTGGGGCCGACCAGTCCGACGACCCGTCCCGCCGGGATGTCGAGGGTGCAGTCCGAGAGCGCCCAGCGCCGGCGATATCGCTTGCCCAGCTCCCGGGCCCGCAGGATCGTGTTCTCAGTGGATGGCATGCGGTTCACTCTGCGGGCCCCGGCCTGGCGCGCCCACCGGCCGGAAGTACGGTTCGCGCCGAACCGGTCGTACTTTCGGCTGATCCGCCACGCGGCGGACTTCCGTACGCTGAACCGTCATGGACCTGCTGGATCGCCTGGTCGAGCGGCCCCGGATCGCCGTGAACGCCGGGCTCGGCCTCGTGTTCGCGGCGGCGCTGGGTTATGAGATCCGCGCCATCGCGGAGCGGCACGGCGACTGGAGGTCGATCCTCGCCGTAGGGGCGGTGGTGTCCGTGGCCGCCCTGCTGCGGGAGCGATCCCGTACGTGGGCCGCGGCGGTCGGGCTCGCCGTCACCGGAGTGGCCGAGCTGGTCGCCTGGCGCTGGGGACTGCCCGGGCAGCCCGCCGGTGCGGCGATCCTCGCCCTGGTCGTGCTCATCGCCTCCGCGATTCGCGCGCTGCCGGTCCGTACGGGGGCGGCCATCGCGGCGGGCGGGGTGGTCGTGGTGGCCGGGAGCCTCGAGCGGTACTCCCACTTCCTCGCCACCGGCGCCCCGGTGTCGTACTCGGCGACCTGGATCATGGCACAGGCATGGGTCGCCGCAGTAGGCGCCGGGTTGTTGCTGCGCCGCCTGGACGCGCGTCGCCGCGCCGCGTTCGAGGCCGTACGGCGGGGTGAGCGCCTGGAGCTGGCGCGGGAGCTGCACGATTCGGCGGCCCACCACATGACCGGCGTCGTGCTCCAGGCGCAGGCGGCCCGCATCGCCGCCCGCCGGGGCGCCGCGACGCTCGACGACACCCTGGCGGGCATCGAGACCGCCGCCACCGAGGCACTCGTGTCCATGCGCCAGGTCATCGGCCTGCTCCGGGACGCCGACGACGCGGCCGGGCTCGCCCCCGGCCCGGAGGGGCTGACCGAGCTCGTCGACCGGTTCGCCGCGCGCGGCCCCGCCGTACGGCTGCACCTGCCCGACGGGCCGCCGGACCCGGCGTGGCCACCGCAGGTCACCACGACGGTCTACCGGGTCGTCCAGGAGTCGCTCACCAACATCACCCGCTACGCCTCCGGCGCGCGGGAGGTCACCGTCGCCCTCGCCCACGACCGGCGCGACATCACCGTCGAGGTCACCGACGACGCGCCTCCGGCGGGCGCGCCGCGCTTCCCCCACTCCGGCGGGCACGGCCTCGTCGGGATGCGCGAACGCGTCGAGGCCCTCGGCGGCACCCTCGACGCCGGACCCCGCCCCAGGGCCGGCTGGTCGGTGCGCGCCACCCTGCCCGCCCCGAGCCGGTCATGACCACCCGGGTGCTGATCGCCGACGACCAGGCGATGGTCCGCGGCGGGCTGCGGCTCATCCTGGAGGATCAGCCGGACATCACCGTCGTCGCCGAGGCCGCGGACGGCGCGGAGGCCGTCGCCCTGGCCCGGCGGCTGCGTCCCGACGTGTGCCTGGTCGACATCCGGATGCCCGGCCTCGACGGTATCGAGGTCACCCGGGCCCTGGCCGGTCCGGGCGTCCGCGAACCGCTCCGGGTCGTCATCGTGACCACCTTCGACCTCGACGAGTACGTCTACGGGGCGTTGCGGGCCGGCGCCGTCGGGTTCATCCTCAAGGACGCCGGCCCGGTCCTGCTCGTCGAGGCCGTGCGGGCCGCGCGCACCGGGGACGCCCTGATCTCCCCGTCGGTCACCGTACGGCTCCTCAAGCACCTCGCGCCCACGAGGAGTTCGGCGCCGTCGGCGGTGCCACTGTCGGAGCGGGAGACCGAGGTCGTCCGAGCCATCGCCCGCGGCCGCACGAACCGGGAGATCGCCGCGGAGCTCTTCATTTCGATCAGCACCGTGAAGAGCCATCTGGCCGGCGTCCAGCTGAAGCTCGGCGTCCGCAACCGGGTGGAGATCGCCGCCTGGGCCTGGGAGAACGGACTCGCGCACGCCTGACCGGCGGGTAGCCGTGTCGCGACTGGAGCGTGACGAACGGGCCTGTTTCGGGCATCATCGGGGGTCGGACGCGCGGGGAGGCGATGCTGGTGACCGGTTCCGATCTCGATGAGCTCCTGGTGTTCGGTGGATCGGGCAGTCCACGGCTCACCGCCGCGATCTGCGAAAGCCTGGGCGTGGAGCCGGGCCAAGGGGAGGCGATCCGCTTCTCCGACGGCAACCTGTTCGTGAAGGTCAACCAGAACGTCCGGGGACGGCACGTGCACCTCGTGCAGTCCACGGTCTTCCCGGCCAATGACAACTTCATGGAGCTGCTGTTCTGGATCGACGCGTTCAAGCGGGCCAGCGCCGCGTCGGTGACCGTGCTGATGCCTTACTTCAGTTACGCAAAAGCCGATAAAAAGGACGAGCCCCGGGTGTCGATCCGGGCCCGGGTGTGCGCCCAGTCGATCGAGGCGGCCGGCGCGGACCGGGTCGTCACGATGGACCTGCACGCCCCGCAGATCCAGGGCTTCTTCACGCGGCCCGTCGACGACCTGTACGCCCTGCCCGTGCTCACCGAGGCCATCGGCGCCTCCGGAGATCTCGTCGTCGTCTCCCCCGACGCCGGTTTCGCCAAGCAGGCCCGTAAGTACGCCAAGCGGCTCGGCGCACCGATGGCCATCGCCGACAAGGAGCGCATCGACCACACCGAGACGGCGCGGGTCGTCGACCTGATCGGCGACGTACGCGACCGCGACGCCGTGATCGTCGACGACTTCACCATCACCGCCGGCACACTGGCGGAGGTGGCCGAGTGCCTCGTGGAGCGCGGTGCGCGGAGCGTGCGCGCGGCCGTGACTCACGGGGTGTTCACCGGCAAGTCGATGGAACGCCTCGACTCCAGCCCGATCACCCGGCTCTACGTCACCGACACCGTGGAGAACCAGCCCGTACGGCTGTCGCCGAAGGTGCAGAAGGTCTCGGTCGCGCCGCTGTTCGCCGAGGCGATCGCCCGCATTCACCGCCGCGAGAGCATCAGCGTCCTGTTCGAGTCGTGACCAGGGCCGTCTCCTCCTGATACCGCGACGTCGCGGCCGAGGGCCGGGCCGTTCCATCGGGTCCCGGCTGGGCACGCGTCGCGAACGACGCTTTGCGAACGCTTTGCAAAGGATCTCCAAAAGGCGTGCACATACGTAGCCGTATGGTTATGTTGTCAAAATGATCTTGAAAGCAAGTCGCAGGCGTCGTCGTGGCTGGGTCGCGATGGGCGGTGCCGTCATGCTGCTGGCCACCGTCGCACAGCCGGCGCACGCGGCCGAGCCCGAGAACAGCGGCGTCGCGCAGATACTCCAGAAGACCATCGCCGCACTGAAGTTCGGCGAGGTCCTGGACACCGAGCCCCCCACGTCGACCCAGGCCGCCCGGTCGTCCTCCGTCGACGTCGACCCGGAGAAGAAGCTCGCGGGACGAGACCGCGCGCCCAAGCTGAAGGCGGCGGCCGTCGCGGCCGCCACGCAGATCCACCAGCAGCCGAACGTCGATGTGACCGTCCTCGAACTCGACGACAACGGCCGGCTCGTCTCCTCCGGCACCGTCGTGACGAGCCCGACCTACAAGAACGGCATCGTCGTCCCGGTGGACAAGAACTTCCACACCACCGCGGTGCGCTACCGGCACTGGGACACCAACCTCTGGAACACCAACAACGGACAGGGCGACACCGACGTCGTCCCGGGCCGCGAGAACGCGCCCATCGACTTCATGTCGCCCTACCCGGCGTCGACCCTCAAGCTGATGGTCGGCTTCGGCATCCTGCAGCTGGTGGACAAGGGCGTCATCAAGCTGGACGACACGTACGCCTACCAGCCGACGCAGGCATCCGATCTGTGCGGCACCGCCACGACCGACACCGTCCGTAACTACTTCGACCGCATGATCACCGTCTCCGACAACGGCTCGGCGTGCGCGATGATCAAGCTGTTGAACGACAAGGGCGCGATCGACGGCCTCAACCAGACGTTCCAGGACATCGGCCTGGAGACCATGCAGCTGAAGGACACCAACCCCGCCAACGGCGGAAACTGGACCTCCGGCATCAACATGTCGTCGCTGGACACCGCCAAGCTGCTGGCGCTCATCAACGGCGTCTCGGGCACGGCGTGGACCACTCCGAACGGCAAGCCGGTCACCAGCGACGTCCTCAGCCCGTCCTCGCGCGAGTTCTTCATGAAGGAACTCGGCGATCAGGGCTGGAACAACGTCCTGTCGACGACGAACTACTGCGGCTACACCTACCCGACGGCCGGCATGCCGCAGCGCATCTCGCAGCGGTGGATCGGCGCCGACGGGACCGTGACGGTCAACAGCGACCCGACCGACGGCAAGTACCAGTACCCCGTCCAGCCCTGCCAGGACGCCGCCCAGGTGACCTTCGCCCACAAGACGGGTCTGTCGGAGAACGCGGTGAGCGACGCGGGCATCGTGAAGTCGCTGCCCGGCAAGCCGAACCGGCACTACATCATCACCGCGTTCAGCAACCTCGGCTACCGGTACATCGACGTAGACCGCCAGGACATCCAGCCGGCGGTCAACCGGACCGAGAAGTTCGCGCAGCTCGGCCGCATCATGGACGCCTACGAGGCGCTGCACTGACCCACGCGTGACCCACCGAGGGGGCCGGAGCTTCCGGCCCCTTCGGCCTGCCCACCCACGACCGATCCCCGGCCCTTCCCTGCCGACAACCGACCCTTGGCCCCGTCGGCCTAGCTGCCGACGACCGATGCCGGCCCCCTTCGGCCTAGCTGCCGACGATCCGCCCTCGGCCCCGCCCATCCCTCCGGACGCGGCGATGGAGCGCGGCCCGGTCCGTACGGACGGCGCCCTCACCGTCATGGCCGAGGCGGCGCTGGGGGAGATCGACCGGTGCGACGTCCTCGTCGTACCGGGCGGGCCGGGCACGCGTGAGGTCGTCCTCGGCGATCAGCGGTACGTCGACTGGGTCCGCCGCGTGCATCCGACGACCCGGTGGACGACGTCGGTGTGCTCGGGTTCGCTGATCCTCGGCGCGGCCGGACTGCTGCACGGTCTCGACGCGACGACCCACTGGGGCGTCCGGAAGGAACTGGAGGCGACGGGCGCGCGGTACCTCCCGGAGCGCGCCGTCGAGCAGGGAAAGGTCATCACGGCCGCAGGCGTCTCCGCCGGCATCGACATGGCGCTGACCCTCGCCGCCCGGATCGGCGGCGAGGTCGCCGCGCAGGCGATCCAGCTGTGGATCGAGTACGACCCGCAGCCGCCGTTCGACAGCGGCTCGCTCGCCAAGGCGTCCCCGGAGGTCCTGGACTTCGTCGCCACCCACCTGGCGGCCGGCTGACCCTTACTCGGATCTTCAGCGCGAGATTGCTCTTCGCTTACCGTCTGATCTGGGAAAAGTCGTCTACCGTGAGATACCCGGACGGCCGAGAGTGAAGGGGGCTGGCATGCCGGACGAGCTGACGCGCTTGACGGAATTCGCCTACGAGATCGGGCTGCTCAAGCGCTACAAGCGGACCGGCTGGCTCGTCGCGGGCGTCGCCGCGCCCGAGAGCATCGCGGACCACTCCTTCCGGGCCGCCGTGCTCGCCGGCGTCCTGGCCGCCATGGAGGGCGCGAACCCCGAACGCGCTGCCCTCCTCAGCCTTTTCCACGACAGCCAGGAGACCCGGCTGACCGACATCCCGTACCTGGCCAAGCGGTACGTCACCCGGGCGCCCAACGAGAAGGTCACCGCGGATCAGGTGCAGGGCCTGCCGGATCCGGTGGCCGACCTGATCTCCGGCTCGGTCGCGGAGTACGAGCAGAAGACCAGCCTGGAGGCCCGCTGCGCCCGGGACGCCGACAAGCTCGACTGCCTGCTGCAGGCCATCGAGTACCGCGACCAGGGACACCACAACATCCAGCCGTGGATCGACAGCTCACTCGCCGCACTGCAGACGCCGTCGGCGAAGAAACTCGCCGATGAAGCCCTCGGCACCGGGTCGCTCGAGTGGCTCCCCGCGGTCGTGAACGGCGGGAACGGATCCGCGGCCGACTGACCACGGCGAGCCGACGAGCGAACGGAGTGGCCGGTGAAGGACGAGCCGGCCGCGCGACGGCGCACGCTTCGGGCCGGAGGTCCAGCCCCCAGGGGGGATGAGGTTTGTAACTTCCATATTTCTGACATCTGGAGTTAACGTCGGTCATGTGCATGATGCAGCTATCTGGGAGGTGCTCCGATGTGCGGCATAGCCGGCTGGGTGGACTACGAGCGCGACCTCACCGGGGAGCGCGCCACCGCACTCGCGATGACACGGACGATGGCCTTCCGGGGCCCCGACGACGAAGGGCTCTGGATCGAGCCGCACGTCGCGCTGGGGCACCGGCGACTCGCCGTGATCGACATCGAGGGCGGCACGCAGCCCATGAGCGACGGTCCCGTCACCCTCGTCTACAGCGGTGAGGCGTACAACTTCCGCGAACTCCGCCGGGAGCTGGAATCCCACGGGCACCACTTCCGCACCCGCAGCGACACCGAGGTCGTCCTCCAGGCGTACCTCCGCTGGGGCGCGGACCTCGTCGAGCGCCTGAACGGAATGTACGCCTTCGCCCTGTGGGACCGGCGGACGGAAGAGCTCCTGCTCGTCCGGGACCGGATGGGCATCAAGCCGCTCTACTACGCGCCCACCCCGCACGGAGTGCTGTTCGGCTCCGAGCCCAAGGCCATCCTGGCCAACCCGCTGCTCACCCCGCGGCTCACGGACGACGGCCTTCTCGAGCTGCTGACCAACGCCAAGACCCCGGGCCACGCCGTCTTCGACGGGATGTACGAGGTCGAACCCGGACACGTCGTCCGCGTCTCACGCGACGGCGTCACCGACCGGAGTTACTGGGCGCTGACCGCGCGCGAGCACCCCGACGACGTCCCCACGACCGTCCGCCGCGTCCGCGAACTCCTCGAGGACATCGTCGAGCGGCAGCTCATCTCCGACGTGCCGCTGTGCACCCTCCTCTCCGGCGGCCTGGACTCCAGCGCGCTCACCGCGCTCGCCGACCGCGCACTCGGGACCGGCACCGTACGGTCCTTCGCGGTCGACTTCACCGACGAGGGCGGCGGGTTCGTGCCGGACGCCATGCGGGACACGGCCGACGCGCCGTACGTCCACGAGGTGGCCAAGCACGTCGGGTCGCACCACACCGACGTCGTCCTCAGCAGCGACGAACTCTCCTCGCCGCAGGTCAACGAGACCGTGATGCGCGCCCGCGACCTGCCGAGCATCGGCGACATGGACACCTCGCTGTACCTGCTGTTCGCCGAGATACGGCGGCACTCCACGGTCGCGCTGTCGGGCGAGTCCGCCGACGAGGTCTTCGGCGGCTACCGCTGGTTCCACGACCCGGAGGCGATCGCCGCCGAGACCTTCCCCTGGATGCTGGGCATGTCCTCCGGGCAGGAGCTTTTCGACGGGGAGCTCAACCGGCGGACGCAGGCATACCTCGCCGACCGGTACCGCGAGGCCCTCGACCAGGTGCCCCGGTTGCCCGGCAAGACCGGACACGAGCGGCGGATGCGGGAGGTCTGCTACTTGCACCTGACCCGGATGGTCCGGTTCCTCCTTGACCGGAAGGACCGGATGAGCATGGCGGTCGGCCTGGAGGTACGGGTGCCGTTCTGCGACCACCGGCTCGTCGAGTACGTCTTCAACACCCCATGGAGCCACAAGACCTACGACGGACGGGAGAAGAGCCTCCTGCGCGGCGCGGTCGCCGACCTCCTCCCCGAGTCGGTCGCGCAGCGGCGCAAGAGCCCATACCCGGCGACGCAGAACCCGAGCTACGAGCGGACCGTCCGCGACCGCCTGTCCGGCATCCTCGCCGACCCGAACGCCCCCGTACGGCCCTACCTGACGGAGAGCGCCGCCCGTGAGGCCCTGCGACGCCCACTCGGCCGAGCCAGCCTCCAGCAGGACCGTGCGGCCATGGAACGCATCATCGCCCTGAACGACTGGCTGACGGCCTACCGCCCGCAACACGTCTGAGCGGGAGCACACAATTCGCCATTTATGGTGATTGTCGACTGATCGATTCGCAGTGAAGGCATGGCCGGTCTAAAGTCCCGGCCATGCCTTCACTTGAGCACGAATCTCTCGCCATGCTCTTCCAAAATCGCCCCAGCCTCGCGGCAGAGATTCTCCATAACGCATTAAAAGTCGATGTCCCGGACTATAAGCGTGCTCGGGTCGAAACCGGCGACCTGACCGAGTGGAACCCGGCGGAGTTCCGCGCCGACGCCGTGGTGGTCTTCGAGGCTGTTGCCCCGGTGCTGGCCGTGGTCGTGGAGATCCAGCTCCGGCGCGACAAGGGCAAGCGGTGGCGCTGGCCGGTGTACCTCGCCGGCCTCCGCGCACGGACACGCTGCCCGGCGATCCTGCTGGTCATCTGCACCGACGCCGGCATCGCCGACTGGTGCGCCGAGCCGATCGACCTCGGCCATCCGGACTGGACCCTGACCCCTCTGGTCCTCAAGCCGGAGGCCGTCCCGGTCGTGACCGACGCCGCAGAGGCAGTCCGCGATCCAGAGCTGGCGGTCCTGTCGACCGTGACGCACGGCGCCGCCTACGACCGGGCGCGAATGTTCCATGCCCTGCTCTCCGCCGTCGCCGCATTGGAGGACGTCGACCGCGCGGAACTGTACATTGACATTGTGCTCAGGGCTCTGCCCGGGACGCCCGCCACCGAACTGGAGGCAATGATGAAAAGCGATGCATCTCCCTACAAAAGCGACTTGGCCCGCCGTAACTACGCCCGAGGCGCGGCCGAAGCCAAGGTGGAGGCCATCCTCACAGTGCTCGAGGTTCGCGGCGTCCCGGTCCCCTCCGAAGCACGCGAACGCATCACGGCCTGCACCGATGTCGCTCAGATCGAGGCCTGGCTCAAACGCGCCGCCATCACCCGCACGGTCAACGCGCTCTTCGACTGATCGGTGCTGCCGGTCAGTCGAGGTCGGCGAAGAGTTGACGGGTGACGAAGCCGTTGGTGAAGGTGCCGTTCGGGTCGTAGCGGCGGGCGAGGGCGTGGAAGTCGGGTAGCCGCGGATACCTGAAGCGCAAGGCGCATGGACCATGATCGCCGGAGACCGCGAGATGGCGGCGTGCGGAGCGCGGCCGGTGCGCAGACCGGTCAGGAATCGAGAAGCGCCGGTCACGGGGTCGTTCCTAGCCTGATCGGCATGACTTCCATCGAATCCGTCATCCTTGAGGTGGCCGACCCCACCGCCGCCGACCGCTTCTACACCGAGGCCTTCGGCTTGGACACTCAGATCCGCCTGCGGGCCTCGGAGGCGCCGACGACCGGCTTCCGCGGGTTCACGCTGTCGCTCACCGTCTCCCAACCGGCCAACGTCAACAGCCTCATCGACGCCGCACTCGACGCCGGCGCCTCGCCGGTGAAGCCGGTCACGAAGTCGATGTGGGGCTACGGCGGCGTCGTACAAGCCCCGGACGGGACGATCTGGAAGGTCGCGACCTCCTCGAAGAAGGACACCGGCCCGGCCACCCGGCAGATCGACGAGATCGTGCTCCTGCTGGGAGCCGCGGACGTGGCCGCGAGCAAGCGGTTCTACCTCGACCACGGCCTCACCGTGGCGAAGAGCTTCGGCCGCAAGTACGTCGAGTTCGCCACTGGGTCGAGTCCCGTCAAGCTGGCGCTCTACGGGCACCGAGCCCTTGCCAAGGACGCCGGCGTCTCTCCTGACGGCACCGGATCGCACCGGCTCACCATCGGCGGCGACGCCGGGCCGTTCACCGACCCGGACGGGTTCGTATGGGAGCCGGCATCGCGCTGAGCCGGGCGGCGCAGGCCCGCACGCCGTGGCCTTCTCGATCGGCCGTACGTGCGCGTCGGCCGCCTGCACGCTGGGCCCGGTGCCGGTGGGCCGGCACAAGGTCCCCTCTTAAGATTCCGAACATCAAGCCCCTCAAGGGAGAAATCTGTCATGAGCAGCACCGATAGCGGCAAGTACGAGGGATTCACGGCCGAGGAGCGGGCCGCGATGAAGGAGCACGCCAAAGAGGGGAAGAAGGCGGCGCGCCGCGGCTCGAAGGCGGACAAGGCGGCGGAGGCGGCGCGGGACGTGCTCGCGAAGATCGCCGAGATGCAGGACTCGGATCGGATCATGGCCGAACGCGTCCACGCCGTCATCACGGCCACCGCGCCGGCCCTCGCGCCGAAGCTCTGGTACGGGATGCCCGCCTACGCGCTGGACGGCAAGATCGTCTGCCACTTCCAGGGCGCGGAGAAGTTCAAGACGCGCTACGCCACGCTCGGGTTCAGCGACCAGGCGAAGCTGGACGACGGCCCGATGTGGGCGGCCGGTTTCGCCCTGACCGAGGTGACGCTCGAGGTGGAGGCACAGATCGCTGCGCTCGTGAAGCAGGCGGTGAGCTGAGGCGCGCTCGGTGAACGACCGGATCGACCCCGGAGACTCCCTGGCTGATCGGTGCTGCCGGTCAGTCGAGGTCGGCGAAGAGGTGGCGGCTGACGAAGTCGTTGGTGAAGGTGCCGTTCGGGTCGTAGTGGCGGGCGAGGGCGTGGAAGTCCGATAGCCGCGGATACCTGGAGCGCAAGGCGTCGGCCGGGGTGGTGAAGAGCTTGCCCCAGTGCGGTCGGGCGCCGAACGGCTCCAGTCGCTCCTCCAGGAGCCCGATCACGGGGAGCACGGCGTCGGAGTCCTTGACCCAGGTGAAGTGGATCGCCACCGTGTCCTCGCCGTAGGCCGTGCTCATCCACAGGTCGTCCGCCGCGACCGTCCGGACCTCGCAGACCTGCAGGACGGCGGCGACCCGGTCGCGGACCTCGTTGACCGCGTGGAGCGCGTCGACGGCGTGCCGGTGCGGCAGGAGGAACTCCGTTTGCAGCTCATCGCCGCTGCTGCTCGGGGCGAAATCGGGCCGGAAGTGCGGCAGCCGTTCGAACCACGGGCCGGGAACGCCCAGCTGCTCGGTGCAGGCAACGGCGGACATACCGGGGACCGGATGCCGCGGCCCGTCGGCGGGCCGGGCGCCGAACCAGTCCTCGGCCATGGGACGCTCGGCCGCCGGATCGACGCGTTCCTTCACCCACACCTGGTCCATGCGCGGCGCACGCCAGGTCGTGAAGAGGCTGACGCTGTACGCGCCGGAGACGACGTCGGAGAAGTGCTCGTCCAGGACCTCCAGCGGCAGACCCTCATAGACCCGCTGCCGCATCTCGAAGGCCGGCTCGACGTCCAGCGTCACGCTGACGACGATCCCGAGGGCACCGAGTCCGACGACGGCCCCGTTGAACCGATCACCGTCCCGCTCCCGGCTCAGCGAGACGAGGTCGCCGCCGGCCGTGACGATCTCCAGCCCGGAGACCGCCGTGGCGAGGTTGCCGTTCCCGTCGCCCGAGCCGTGCGTCGCCGTCGCGATCGAGCCGGCGACAGAGATGTGCGGCAGGGAGGCGAGGTTGTGCAGGGCGTATCCCTCGTCGTGCAGTCGGCGGCTCAGCTCGGCGTACCGCACATTGGCACCGACCTTCACCCGGCCGGCGGCGCCGTCGATCTCGATCGTCGGGGGCAGCTTCGCCAGCGAGATCAGGCTGCCGGGCGTGTCGGCGATGTCGTTGAACGAGTGCCCGCTGCCCAGTACCCGGAGCTTCGAGTCGTGTGCGGCCAGGCTCCGTACCTCCTCGAGTGAGGCCGGATGGCAGACCTCCTCCGCCTGGAACACGATGTTCCCCGACCAGTTCCACACGCCCTCGGCCACCGGACCACGCACCCTTCGTCCGCCCAGACCGCCCTATGCGATCAAAAAACGCCCAAGTCGCACCATAAGCCCTGAAGGCCGGACCGGCATCGCGGAAAATCCGTTGCTCGCGGCCGATGCCGGATGGTGTACTCCCGGCGAACCACTGGTCGACCGAGGAGATGGTCATGCGCCCTGCGTTCATGTCCCCCCAGCAGGCAATCGCCACCTACGCAGAGGACATGACGCTTCGTGCGACCCTTCCGACGACCGGCCCGGAGAGACGCCGGTAGGACCCCGCCGACCACCGTCCTGGGCTGCCTGCGCCCGGGACCCCGCGCGGGTGCCGCGCTCGTCGCCGCTGTCACGGCCGCGACCGTGCTCCCGCTCGCCGCGCCCCAGATCACCCGGCGTTTCGTCGACGACGCGATCGGCGGCGCCGGTACCCGGCATCTGGCGTTCGTCGCCGTCGGCTACCTGGCCCTCGCCGTCGCCGGGCAGGCCGCCCGGACACTGACCGCCTGGCTGGCGAGCCGCCTCGCCTGGGACGGCACCAACCGCCTCCGCGAGAGGCTGGCCGAGCACGCGCTCGGTCTCGACATGGCCTTCCACGGGCGGCGCACGCCCGGCGAGATGATCGAACGGGTCGATGGCGACGTCGTCGCCATCGCCGAGTTCGTCGTCGCCTTCCTGCTGGACGTCGTGGCCGGCGTCCTGCTGCTCGCGGGCGTGCTCGTCGTCGTGCTGACCGTCGATCCGCGCGTCGGGGCCGCGCTGCTGGCGTACTGCGTGCTGATCGGGTTCGCGATGGCCCGTGCGCAGAAGATGGCCGTGCCCTCGGCCGCCCGCTCCCGGGCGCAGTACGCGGCGCTGTACGGCGACATCGAGGAACGGCTGGCCGGTGTGGAGGACATCCGTGCGAACGGCGCCGGCGAGCACGCCGTGAACCGCGTCCACCGGACGAGCGGGCGCATGTACCGCGCGGAGTTCCGGTCCGAACGGATCGGCAGCGGTCTCCTCGCTGGAACGTCGCTGGCGTTCGCGGTGGGCACGGCGCTGGTGATCGGCCTCGCCGCGTGGGGCCGTCGGTCCGGTGCGTTCACCGTGGGCACCGGCGTGCTGTTGTTCCAGTACACGCAGATGGTGCGGACGCCGTTCGAGCGGCTGATCGACCAGCTGCGGCAGTACCAGGCGGCCCTGGCGGGCGTCGCCCGGGTCCGGGACCTGCTGGCCGAACGCCGTACGCTGCCCGAACCCGCCGACCCACGGCCGCTGGCCGCGTCCGGCCCGCTCGGCCTGCGCCTGGACGGCGTGGGCTTCGCGTACGCCGACGACGGCGAGCCGGTCGTGTCCGGAATCGACGTCACGCTCGCACCCGGCGAGACACTCGGCCTGGTCGGCCGTACGGGCAGCGGGAAGACCACCATCGCCCGGCTGATCCTGCGCCTGTACGACCCGACCGAGGGCGCGGTCCTCATCGGCGGACTGGACCTGCGCGACGCCGACCCGGCGTCCGTACGGCGGCGGATCGGCGTCGTGACCCAGGACGTGCAGCTGTTCGCCGCGAGCGTCCGGGACAACCTCACACTGTTCCGGCCGACGCTCGCCGACGACGACCGTCTCCGGGAGATCCTCGCCGAGGTCGGTCTCGGCGACTGGCTGGCGGGCCTCCCCGACGGGCTCGACACCGCGCTGGGCGGCGACGCGACCGGGGTGTCGGCCGGTGAGGCGCAGCTGCTGGCGTTCGCCCGGGTGTTCCTCACCGACCCCGGCCTCGTGGTGCTGGACGAGGCGTCGAGCCGGCTCGATCCGGCGACGGAGCGGCGCATCGAGCGGGTCGTCGACCGGCTCCTCGCCGACCGGACCGGTGTGCTCATCGCGCACCGCCTGTCCTCCCTGGCGCGGGTGGACCGGATCGCGGTCGTCGAGGGCGGCCGGATCGTCGAGTACGGCCGCCGCGAGGAGCTCGCGGTGGACCCCGGCAGCCGGTTCGCGCGGCTCCTGAGCGCGGCGGAGGTGGCGCGATGAGGCCCGTACCGTTCGTGATGTCCCGCCTCACCCGTTCCTCCGGGCTGGGCCGCTATGTGGCCGGTGGCCTGCTGTGGCTGCCGCCGTACCTCTTCCCCATCGGCGGCGGTCTGCTGCTGAAGGCGGTGTTCGACGAGCTCAGCGGGGACCGTACGGTCGATCTGCGGGCGGCTCTGTGGCTCTGCGCAGCGTTCGTCGGGCTGGAGGTCGTCCGCGGCGTGGTGTTCGTCACCGCGTGGGCGTACGGCGTCTACTGGTGGATTGCGGCGGCGACCACGCTGCGCGTCAACGTGCTGCGCTCGATCCTCACCGCGCGCGGAACCGCCGCGGATCGGCTGCCGCACTCGTCGGGCGAGGCGGTCGCGCGGCTACGCGACGACGTCGACGACCTCGTCCAGGTCACCGACGACCTGGTGGACCTGACCGGCACCGCGCTGTTCGGCCTCACCGCCCTGGCGATCATGGTGGCGATCGACCCCGCCGTCACACTCGCGCTGGCGCTGCCGATGATCGCCGCCGGTGTGCTGAGCCGGCTGCTCGGCGGGCTCATCCGGCGACTCCACCGTCGCGCCCGGGAACTCGGCGCCGTGGTGACGGCCCACATCGGCGAGACGTTCGCCGGCATCCTGGCGATCAAGACGGCCGGGGCCGAGGACGCGGTGCTGCGGCGCCTCCGCGACCACAACCGCCGACGGCGGAACGCCGCTGTCAAGGACCGGCTGACCACCGACCTCCTCGACACCGCGACGGGCGCGACCGTCGAGATCGGCATCGGCCTCGTCCTGCTCATCGCCGCCCCCGCGATGCACCGCGGCGACTTCACGGTGGGCGACCTCGCGCTGTTCACCACCTATGTCGGATGGCTTACGGCGCTGCCGCGCTCGGCCGGAACGTTCCTGTACCGGCTGCCCCAGGCCTCGGTCGCCGTCGAACGCCTCCGCCGGCTCATGGCCCCGTACGAGGACGTCGAAGACCTGGCCCGGGTCAGCGGCGTGTGGTTCCGCCGCGAGCCGCCGCCCGTCCTGCCGCCACCGCCCCACCACGACGACCCACTGCGAGTCCTCGAGGCCCACGGGCTGACGGTGCCCGACCGCCTGCACACCGTCGATCTGCGGATCGAGCACGGATCGTTCACCGTCATCACCGGTGCCGTCGGAGCGGGCAAGACCACCCTCGTACGGGCGCTGCTCGGCCTGGTGCCGCTCGACGCCGGGACGATCACCTGGAACGACCGGCACGTCGACGACCCGGGCACGTACCTCGTCCCCGGACGCGTCGCGTACGCGAGCCAGGTCCCCCGGCTGTTCTCCGACTCGCTCCGGGAGAACATCCTGCTCGGCCGGCCGGCGGACGACGACCGGCTCGCGACCGCGGTCGGACTCGCGGTGTTCGACAAGGACCTGGTCGGCATGCCGGACGGCCTCGGTACCGTCGTCGGCCCTCGCGGCGTACGGCTGTCGGGCGGCCAGGTACAGCGGGCGACGGCCGCGCGCGCCCTCATGCGGTCGCCGGACCTGCTCGTCGTCGACGACCTGTCCTCCGCGCTGGACGTCGAGACGGAGAAACTCCTCTGGGACCGGCTCGCCGACGCCACCCGGGACGGGCGCGGGCCCGCGACGCTGCTGGTCGTGTCCCACCGCCGCGCGGCCCTCGAACGCGCCGACCAGATCCTCGTCCTCGACCGCGGCCGCGTCGTCGGCTGCGGGCCGCTGGACGAGTTGCTGGAGGGCTGCCCGGAAATGCGGCGCCTGTGGACGGACGAACTCATCACCGAAGCCGAGGAACAGGCGGACGTCCACTGATCCGGTCCCAGACGGGTGGGCGTCGGCCCACCCGCCTGGGACCTCAGCCGAGCAGCTCGGTGTGCGCGACATCGAGGAGGTCGGCCGAAAGTCGTCAGCCCTTCAATCCAACTCGTCCCGGCCGGCGTACGGAAGTCATTTCACTCGTCGTCGCGTGTCACAACGACCGTCGAAAGTTCCACGCAGTTACCACCATCGTTGCCACTACGGCTCGACTTGCGCCATGTCACGTCGTCCAACGTTCCGCCGCCTTCTCGATCAGCTCTATTGACGCCTTGACGGATAGCGCCTGCGACCGCAGTGATTCCCAGGCTGCGGTGAGCCGCGCCAGGTCCTCCCGACTGTCGGTGACGAAGCCGCGCGCCGCCGTCTCCACGTAGGCTACTGCGGCACCGTCGGACATTGTGGCGAGCACCCAAGCGCCTTGTACGCCCGCATGATTCTCCTGGGGCACGATCTGAACGGTGACCGTGGGCGAGATGATGCTTATCAGGTGCCGAAGTTGTTCGCGCATCACGCGCGGAGAGCCGATTTCGCGGTAGAGCACTGACTCGTCGAGTACGACGTGGAGCGCTGGCGGACTGTCGCCGACGAGAATGCCTTGGCGCTCGATGCGGACCGCCGCAGCCGTTTCGTCGCCGTAAAGCATCGCGGTCGCGTACTCCGGGGTCTGGAGGAGGCCGTAGATGACGTTCGGCTCGAAGGCGCGCAGGATGGTCGCGCTTGCCTCGAGCGGCACCCAGTCGCGGAAGTAGACCGGGAACCCGTTGCCCCTGCGGTAGTCCAGGAGCCGGGCCAGGGCACCGCCGGTCTGCAGGCGTTCGTCGCACGCCTCCGCGAACTTCTCGGCCGCCGGGGTCTGCCCCGTCTCGATCTGGCTGATCAGCGACTTGGAGTAGGTGATCTCGTCGGCCAGCTCCTGTTGCGTGAGCCCCGCGCCCTGGCGATAGTGCCGCAGCTCACGCCCCCATATCGCCATCGGCGTAAATTTCATGGCACGCCCCGTATGCCGGAATTACTCGATGTTCAATGCGTGGAATCCGGGATCCGGATCTATCGCAGAGCTTACGGATTGTCAGCGGCAATGGTGTCGGATTCGACGAAAGGCCGCGACGCTGGAGGGCTAACAGCCACTCCAGAGAGGAATCCGGCCGTGCCACACGAAGACGTCCACACTCACCCAGAAGATCGAGTGACGATGACGAAAGAGGAGGCGCATCGGCTCATGTATCGCCTCGCGGATGCGTGCAGGCAACGAGGGCTCGACGCCCTCCAGCTCGCGCCCACACGCGTCCGCGTATCGCCTCCCGACGCCGCACACCCGGAGATGACAGAGATCATCACTCTCAAAGCGGGCGAGGACGGCCGGCTCTTCTTTCATTGGAGCTGGGACGAGAAGATCTGCCCGGCGGACGACCTCGAATGGGCGGCCCACGTGATCAAAAACGTGGTCGCTCCGGAGGCCATGCCATGAATCCACCGGAGCTCACGCCCGAAGAACGTCTGATGCGATCGCTCGAGGACTTCCGTAGGGCGCTCTACGGCCGCCGGACGGTCGGTGTGCTGCGCATCGCGGATCTCGCCCACCTCCGCGTCCTGATCGACAGGTATCCCACCGAGGCACGAGAGATGCTCGCGACTACGTGTCGCGAGAGTGATCGTCGGCAATCGATGCCACGCTACCCTCACTGATCACCGGTGATCAGACGCGCTCTCTCGTCTGCGGGTCTTGTTCTGTTTCCAGAACAACGGGCCCGGCAGGTCGACCCGGTGGGCGCGGGCACGCGAGTTCCACGACCAGCGCCCGATCTTGATGGTCCACGAGGAAAAACCGTGCTCGGTGAAATTGAGGATCAGGGGACTGAACTTCTGGCTCTTGCGGAACATCACGCCCATCGTCGTGCTCCCTCCATGACTCGACCGCAAATGTCGCAGAAATGCCCCGTACGTTACTCATCAAACGCACACCCCCGCCGACCTCGGATTACGCCGCTTCGCTCACGGCGGCCATCCCAAGAACGGACTGTCAGCGCTCGCCGGGGCCTTGGAGGATGGCGGTGAAGCGCTCGTCGGCGCGGTCGAGTTGGCGCATGATGTGCAGCCGGATCGGGGCCGTCAGTGGGGTGTCGGGGCGGTTGACCAGTTCTTTCAGCTCCGGGACGAGCGGGCGGTACTTCATGGCGAGTTTGCGGAGCTTCGGGCCGGTGGTGTGAATGAGCCCGACACCGTTGTCGGTGAAGTCGGACACCTTGATGACCCGGGCCGCGGGGTGGCGGTCCAGGCTGGCGACGACATGCGCTCGATACTGAGCGTGAACGTCGCGGGTCCGGTCGTACGTCGGGTTCGTCACGGCACGTACGAGCCCGGCGACGCGTGGACCGAACTCGGCGGACAGGACGTCCAGGGCCGTCTCGGTGGGGTCGTCGTGGCCCTCGCCCGCGAGTTCGACGGGATGGTCCTCGACGGAGTCGTGCAGGAGGGCGGCGACGAGGATGTCGACGTCGTTCACCTCGTAGTGGCACATCACCCGCAGTGTGACGCGCAGCAGATGGTTGACCACGGGTTCGCGCGCCCGGCGGTCCTGGCGGTGGAGGTCGCTCGCCAGTGACAGCGCCTTGTTGAGCCGGCGCCAGTCCGGCTCCGCGAACCGTTCGATCTCACGGGAGAACCGATCGCGCAGGCCGGCCTCGCCGTACACCTCGGTGATCGTGTGCAATGGAAGTGTCTGCAGGTAACTGGGCACCGTGCTCCCCTCTCACGGGGCGAAGCCTCACCTGGGAGCGTTCGGCCGTCCCGTGTGAAAACTGGGACGCCGCAAAGGATCAGCCGGTTCCGGGCCCGGGCGGGCCGGGCGGCGGCCCTCCGGGACCCGCGGGCGGCTGCCAGCCCTGGGGAGCCGGGCCGCCTGGTCCCGGCGGCGCGTACGGCGGGGCGCCCATTCCCGGACCGGGCTGGGCCGGCCCGTGCGGAGGGGGCTGGTTCCAGTAGCCCTGCGGTGGAACGGGAGCGGCGGCAGTACGTGTCGTTCTCGAGACGCCCACCGCGGTGAGCACCGCCGCCGCCGCGATCGGCACGAGGTTGAGCAGGAGCGAACCGGCCGTCTGGAGGGTGAAGTAGTCGGTGAACGTACTGGCGTTCACCGGGAGGTGGTGAAGGAGCCAGATGACCGGGCGAGCGATCAGGTCACCGATGATGCCGGCGATCAGTGCGACCAGGCCGGCCACCGCCGCGAGGCCGTAGTGCCTGGGGCGGCCCAAGATGGTGGCGCCGCCGACGAGGGCACCGATGACCAGACCTTGCAACCCGCCAAGGAAGTAGTACACCGCTTGGCTCGACGTCTTTACCGTGTAGGAGAGGACGAGGTTCATGGCGAACTCCGCCACCACGCCCACGACGCCGCCGAGAACGAGGAAGAGGGGGGCGGTGGTGCTCCCGCCTCGGGTTTGATGATGCATCACCGCGCCACCTTCCGTATCGCGGGCACTATAGCGTCATACGCAGCGAAAAGGTCATGTGCCAATGCGTGCGGCTCTCAACGAGGGGCCTCACCCCGCGGGCTGATCAGGACGAACTGCTCTTCCGTAGCGTCGCAGGGGCGCTGGATGACTTCGGCGCCCTGGTCCGCCATCGCGGGATCGAGACCGAGGCAGTCCTGGGACGGCCCGGCGAGCGACCGTAGCCGGAACGACGGCCGGGTCGACGCTCGCTCCACCGAAAAGCGTTGGTCGGGCGCCGAGTCACTACACGGCCTCAGCCGTACGACGGTGTGCTCCAATGGGCTGTTCAAGCTGAGGCAGGACCTCTTTCCGGCGCGCTGTGAGGCGGACTGGATCTGGTACGTGCTGCCGCCGAGCATGCGGATCCAGAAACGCTGCTCGTCGTTGCTCATCGTGCACGTCCACTGAATCACGATGGGTTGCCAATTGCGATCGTTGCCGATGTCGAGGCACTTGTCGCCATGATCGGTGGTCGATACCGGCTTGATCCGGTACCAGCCGTCCGACGGCCCCGTGCGGGCGGGCGCGGCTGCGCCCAGTGCCGGGCGGCCATGGTTCTTCTCGGTTCCGAACAGACCGGTCGCGGTTCCGATGGTGACCAGCAGAGCGCCGGTGCCGTGTCCATGGAAGCGACATGGAGTTCAGCCGGTGCTCCGCTTCGAAGAAGCGGCGGAGGGATTCTTCGGTCTGGAAGGTGGCGAGCGCCTCATGGCACTCGGCGGCGACCTGCGGCAGACGCCAGAGGCAGAGCGGGTAGCGGTGGCAGGTTTCGATGAACAGCTGAAGACCTTGTCGCCCCGTCAACTCCTCATCGCTGTCGAAGACGACTCCGATCTGCCCGAAGTAGTCGTCGAGCAACTCATTCAGTTGCGGAAAACGGCAACTGAGCTCCCAGCTCGTCGGGATCGCGGTAGCCAGCTTCGACGCGTGTCCGCGCTTCCAAAAATCGACATGATCGGCAATTTCTCGAAGAACCGCCGGCATTTCCACGGGCGACGTGTTCCGGGGAAAGTTCTCGACTTGCTCGGGTAGGTCGTGCTCGGAGCCGGAGGCGAACACGTCCGCGGCCGAGCGAAGTTGCTCCGCGACCTCGTAGAGGGTCCTGCCGCCTCGCTGCTCGGCAGCCCATAGGGCTCGGATGGCCGGTTCAAGGGCCTCATCCCGCTCCTCCACGTCGGCGGGGATGCCTTCGTGCTCGAAGGCAGAGAGCAGGAGCCTGGCACCGTGGAGGCGGTAGTAGTCGCCGTTCGACATTGGCTTCTTTCGCAGAGTCCTGGATCCCGCGCCTATCAGGCCGGGCCCAGGTCGGCGGACAGCCAGTGTTCCGGACGCATGTAGATGGCGCTGTGCTCGCCGAGCTGCGTGCGTTCGTACTCCAGGAAATCGGCGACCTTGTCCGGTGGTAGGTACCGCGCCGCCATCTCCCGCGAACGCTCGACGCTGGCTGCGGCGGTCCTGATCACTGGCCCCTCCACCGACACGTAGCGGACGGTCGGCTCGGTCCGCTGCACCATCAGGCTGAACCGGCCCGCGGCGTCGATCGCACGGGCCTTCCGCGAGCCGGGCTCCGTGAGCACCCACAGCTCACCGCCCGGGCTGTACTGGTACCAGATCGGGACGGTGAGCGGCGCACGATCCGGCCTCTCGACCACCGACAACGCACCGATGTGGGGTTCTGCCAGGAACTGTTCCCGTTCTTCTACCGAGAGCGCCATAGTCCTGGATGCTAGCCAGCGGGTCTGTCAAAACCCCTTCTCGTCACCGCATGAGGTGGGTCGATGGCAGACGGGCAGGCGAGCGCTACCCGAGGGGCCCGAAGTAGCTGTGGAAGGTGATGTCGCCGACGCGAACGGAGTCGCCTTTCGTCGCATTACCCTGTTCATCTGTCGTGAGGGCGGTGACGTAGGACAGCTGGGTTGAGCGGTCACCCGCCTTGAGAGACGGCGGATCGTGCTCTGACTCCGCCAGGAACCGCCTGGGGTGGTCGATCGAGACATCCCGGGAAAGAGGTGGGTCCGCCCGAACGGAGAGTCCCACATCGGCGTCGACGGTGGGGGCGCGACCGGCATTCCCCGGGTCCCAGCCATTGGGCCGTGGTTCGAGGTGTGTCCAGGTAATGACCAATGAACCGAAGCGTACCGGTCCGGGCACGATCGGTTGCACATCCCATCCAAGCGAACTTGCGCCCATCATGGGCCCCAGAAGGATAGGCGCATCTTTATACAATGTCATTTCACGCAAATTACGACGCGACTGGCGAGAGTAGTACTGCGTTTCCTTTAGGTCCATGCGAGGCGGCTGCGGTTGCCCGAGCACTTGGCCCAGAACACCCGACTCCACAAGAAGACTTTTCACCAGGCCGGCCGCCTCCATAACGCCGCCGCGGGCCTGGGCCGCTTCGTCCTCAACGCGTTTCCAGAATCGGCGGTTCTTCGAAGCACCCTCCTGTTCCAATCGGAGCGCCACCTTCCCGTGCGCCTCCCCAAAGGCGGCGCACAGGTCAAGCGCCGTCGCAGTGACCGCGCCGTTCAGCTGCGCCCATGCCGTCTTCGCCGCGTCCGGGCGCCCCAGCGCGATGGCGGACAGCAGGACGTAGCGCTCGGCCACCGCGGTCTGCAGCGACGAACGCGCGGAAACGGCCGCCTCCCGGAATCGCTCCCGTGCGTTGGTCAACTCCTCGGTTCGCGCAAGGGGGTCGTGGGCCGCGCCCGCTTCCAGCAGGCCGCGCAGACCCAACGCAAGCGACACCTGGTATCGCTGGTCCAAGACCTCGTCGAGTCGCCGCTCAATGCCGCTCAACTGCTGCTCTATCCCGGCCAGGCGCTCAGTCAGCCGATCCTCACTGGCGGCCAAGGTTCCAAAGAGCTCACTCGCAAGGTCGCCGAGACCCTGCCGGCCGGTGAGCGAACCGACCACCCGCTGCACCCCGTACTTCCCAACAAGAACAGTGACCGCCGTCAGCGCCTCCACGACCCACATACAACAGCCCGGCACCGCCCGAACACAACCCGGCGCGTGCCCCTCCCCACGCTCCCCCGACCACCAGCATCACGGCCAGGGCAGCTGGAACTTCATCCTGCCGGCGAACCCCGCCGAACACACCTGACGGGACTGGCGACGCCGACCGGGCAGGACAGGCCGGTGCCGCCGACGCCGCAGTAGCCGTTCGGGTTCTTGGCGTCCGACAAATACCGCTGGTGGAAGCGATCCACGAGGGTACTCCTTCCATCGGGCCATCGCTGTCCCGAGATCAACCGCTCAGCCTGCCCAGATGATGTCGATGATCCGCAGGGTCTCGGTCTGCTCGTGAACGATGAAGGTCAGCATGCCCTGGTCATCCGTGCCGAAGAACGCGTGTCTCACGAGCGACTGGCCCGGACGTTCCGGCACCGCGTCCCACGGGTTCGCTAGAAGCTCCAGGAGGCGGTCCAGCAGTGGCCCGTTCCGCACCTCTTCGGGCAGGCCGTTCAGCTCATAAAGAGCACGCCCGTGGAAGCCGTCGAACTTATAGGTCACACCCGGCCTTCCCAGTCCGGCGGGCTGTATCGGACAAAGGCATCGGCGCGCCCCTGGACCGCGTCCTGGACGGCCTCCTCGTAACCCGGCCGGGCGTAGGCGATCGCGCGCAGACGCCATCGTCTCAGCAGGGTTCGCACCTGCTTGAACCGCGCGAGATCGTGTGCCGCGTCGAGGGCCTGATCGTACTCGGCTCGGAACTGGGCACGATGTGACGCCGGAAGCAGCTCGAAGATCGCAGCCGGGTCGTCGCCCGGGTCCAGCGTCCCGACAGGCTCCATGGGTTCGGCAGTCATGCGTTCAATCTACAGCGCGACCCGGACCTTCCGCCTCCAGCGCCACAAACGTTCGCCCACGTAGCGCGGGCGGACGTGATCAGCCGTCGGCGGGTGCGACGCCCACCGGGCAACTCAGACCCGTACCTCCGACGCCGCAGTAGCCGTTCGGGTTCTTGGCGTCCGACAAATACTGCTGGTGGTAGTACTTTGCTCTGGTAGACGGACATCCACTGTGCTCGTACGGCGGACAGCGTAGAGCCGGTAGGCGGATAGATCAGGTGCCGGTTAGACGGACAGCGGGTGCAGGCGCACGGACAACGAAAGTGCCGTCGCCGACCTCACCTTGGGCAGGGCTAAGGCGCTGGTCGTCTCGTTCCCAGGATCTTGCGTTGAGCGGCCGGTGGGAGGTGTCCTACGTGTCCAGTGCAAAGTCATCTGGAGTGGGTTCTCACCGGCGATCGGAGTCCTGGATCGGACTGGGAAGATCAGCCGAGCGTGAACGTCCTGGCGCGGATACGGCGCTGGCTGGGAGGGTGTGCCTCATGGAGGACTTGCGGGACGCCGAGCGCCGACTTCAGACCGCGCAGCTCGCTGGAGATGTCGAG
>NZ_JBFAJC010000066.1:0-56623 GCF_040655075.1 Actinoallomurus sp. NPDC050550
GTTGCGCACGCGGACCGGAACGCTTCCCGCGTTCTCGCCTCCAGGGGCCAGAACGCGTGGGATGCGGGGCGGACGTCACACGTCCCGGCCACCAGCCCACGAAGGCTGATGGCCAAGACGCGGCAGACCACCTCACCGCCAGTGAGGCCCTAGCCGCAAGCTCGGTCCCTTTGAGGACCGAGAAGCTGACCAGTGCCTTCCTCCTGCCTGGGCGCCTTTGATGGGTGGCGGCCACCTCTCCCGACCCCGTGAGGACCCCGGGGGACAAAGAGGGCCACGATCAAAGGAGCAATCTTCATGCGTGTCCACGCCTGCGCCGCACCGGCCGCCGACGAGCTGCTGGCCCCGACGATCATCGAACGGCGTGACGTCGGCCCGAACGACGTCCTCATCGAGATCAAGTACGCCGGCATCTGCCACTCCGACATCCACACCGTCAACGGCGACTGGGGGGACTCGCCGGCCGCTTCGATCTGATCGTCAATACCGTCAGTGCCCGCATCGACGTCGACGCCTACCTCGGCCTGCTCGCCGTCGACGGCACCTTGGTCAACGTCGGCGCCCCCGCCGAGCCGCTGAGCCTCAACGTGTTCTCCCTCCTCACCGGTCGACGCTCCTACGCCGGATCGATGATCGGTGGCATCGCCGAGACACAGGAGATGCTGGACTTCTGTGCCGAGCACCGCATCGGCGCCGACATCGAGCTGATCTCAGCGGACCAGATCAACGAGGCCTACGAGCGTGTCCTGGCATCCGACGTCCGCTACCGGTTCGTCATCGACACCACGACCATCGGCTGACGCGCGGCACAACCGAACAGCGCGCTGTTGACCCGACGCCGTCGCATGTCGGACGTTGAGCCGTCGGTCAGCAGTAGGGCCCGAGGGCCTTCTTGACCTTGGCCGGCGCCGACTTCATTTCCGGCCCGTCGCACAGGCCATCGGTCCCGTACGTGACCAGGTGCCACCGGCCGCCGCGCAGCCGGAGCACCGTCCAGTTCGGGTCGGTCAGCCCGCGGACGTTCTTCATGTGCGCGGCCGCCCAGCCGCCGTCGCACACGATCCGGCCGTCCACCCGGAAATCCGTCGCGCCACTGGCGGCCAGCTCCTTGACGAAGTCCGACGCCGACGCGCAGGTGTCGGACGGCGACGGCGACGGCGACGGCGACGGCGCGGCGGACGACTTGGTCGGGGCCGGCGAGGCGGCTTGATGGTGGTCGGTCTGAGAGCTGCACGCCGCGGCGCCGACCGTGCAAACGATCACCATGAGGAACAACGGCCGGAACACTGAGCCCCCTGGGCGTCGACGGTCCAGATGCCAGAGCCGACCGTACGGCATTCCTGATCAAAACGGGCCTCGTTACAGCGGGAGGCCCGTCTCCAAGAAGGCGAGCGCCTCGTCCAGGGCGGTGGCCAGATCCAGCTCCGGGTCCTCGGCCCAGCGGAGCATCAGGTCGAGCATGACGCCGAACACCGCCCCGGTGAAGACGCGTACGCGAGGGTCATCCGGGTCGCGGCCGATCCGTTTGGCCACCAAATCGGCCACGGTCATCATCGTGGCGGTGAAGTTGCCCAGGCCCGCTCCCCGCAGCGCGGGGACCGACAGCATCAGCGCCGTGCGTTCGCGGCCCTCGGCGAGCTCCTCGGGTGAGAGATCGTTGAGCGTCGAGCGGAGCGCCCCGCGCAGGGCCTGGACGACGCTCAGCTCGGGCGGTTGGGCCTCGAACGCCGCGTAGACGAGCGGGTCATAGGCGTCCGAGATGACGAGGTCCTCCTTGGTGGGGAAGTAGCGGAAGACCGTGCTGGGGGCCACCTCGGCGGCTTCGGCGACCTGCTCGACGGTGGTCGCGTCGTAGCCGTTCTCGGTGAACAGCCGCAGCGCCTCGCGCTGGATCGCGGCCCGTGTCCTGGCCTTCTTCCGCGCCCGCAGCCCGCCGGCCGTACGGGCTGGCTCGTGGGATCGCCGGCCCTCCTCGGGTGACGACGTCATCGGCCACCTCCGGCTGTCTCCCCGCATCCCCGTCCCACGACCGAGACCTCGCCAGGAGCTTACACATCGTCTAGTGAGAGTGGGCTCGTAGTTGACAGTAGCTATCTTTTCGGTGTCAACTCTCATAAAGGTTCTCAATGGGAGGTGGCGATCGCGATGAGCAGGCTCGGTGACCGGAGATGGTGGGCGATCGGAGCCCTGGCCCTCACCGGCATGGTCGTGGGGCTCGACACGACGGTGCTGAACATCGCCCTGCCCACGCTCGCCACCGAACTGCGGGCCTCCACCAGCGCGCTGCAGTGGATGGCCGACGCGTACAACCTGGTGCTGGCCGCGTTCATGCTGCCCGCCGGGCTGCTGGGCGACCGCTACGGCCGCAAGCGGATGGTGCTCGCCGCGCTGGTCGTCTTCAGCGCCGCCTCCGTGCTGTGCGCGTACGCCGGTTCGCCCGGTGTGCTGATCATCGGTCGCGGCGCGCTCGGCCTCGGCGGGGCCTTCCTGATCCCGCTGACCATCTCCGTGGTGCGGGTGCTGTTCGATGAGCACGAGCGGCCACGGGCGCTCGCCGTCGCGATGGCCGCCCAGGGCGTCAGCTTCCCGCTCGGTCCGATCGTCGGCGGCCGGCTGCTGTACGACTTCTGGTGGGGATCGGTGTTCCTGATCAACGTGCCGGTCTGCGTGGCGGCCTTCATCGGCGTCGCGCTGCTACTGCCCGAGTCACGCGAAGCCGATCCGCGACCGGCGGACCTTCCCGGGATCGTGCTGTCCGCGCTGGCGTTGAGCGGCCTGACGTACGGCTGTATCGAGGCGGGAGAGAAGGGCTGGGGCTCACCGGCGTCGTGGTCGCCGATCGTCGCCGGCGTGGTCATCGGCCTGCTCTTCGTCCGGTGGGAGGGCAGGACCGTGCATCCGCTCATCGACCTGGAGGTGTTCCGGTCCCGTGCCTTCAACTGGGGCGTACTGATGGCGACCGTGATGTCGTTCACCATGTTCGGCGCGCTGTTCGCCATGCCGCAGTACTTCCAGGCGGTGACGGGGACCGAAGCCCAGGGCAGCGGCATCCGCCTGCTGCCGATCGTCGTGGGTCTGCTGGCCGGTGCGGGTCCGGCCGACCGGCTCGTCAAACGCTTCGGATCGAACGTGACCGTCGCCTTCGGCCTCGTACTGCTGGCCGCCGGGATGGTCGCCGGGACCGCGACCGATGTCGACTCCGGCTACCTTCTGAGCGGCGCCTGGCTCACGGTCGCCGGGCTGGGAATGGGGCTGGTGTTCCCCGCCGCGATGGACTCCGCGCTGGCCGCGTTGTCGGCGGAGCGCAGCGGCATCGGCAGCTCACTGATCCAGGCGCTGCGTCAGGTCGGCGCGACCATCGGCGTGGCGGTGCTCGGCACCATCCTGAGCGCCGGTTACCGGGGCCGCGTCGACACCGCAGGCCTCCCCGCCCCGCTCGGCGCCACCGTACGGAAGAACGTGCAGGCCGGCGTCGCCGTTGCGCGCGACCTCAGGTCGGCGGCGCTTTTGCACTCGGTGCGGGACGCCTTCGTGCACGGCCTCGTCCTGATGCTCGCCGTCAGCGCGGGCATCGCCGCCGTCGGCGCGATCCTGGCGTTGATCTTCATGCCGGGCCGGCAGCGGAGACGCTCGGCCGGCCGACCGCGGGAAGTGACCGCCGCGGCACCAGGAGGCCCAGGTCCGCACGAGTGACTCCGGCCCGGTCGGCCGGCGCCGTCATCCCACCGCGGGCAGGCCGCGGCTCGGGACGAGGAGGTCGAGGTCGGCGTGGGTGACGCCCGCGCGGTCGGCCAGCAGGTCACGGCCGGTGCCGGAGTCGGCGACGAGCTCGACGGCCCGGGTGAGCATGGTGGGACGCTCCAGCGGCCTGGCGGGGCCGGGCTCCTGCCGTCGCCAGCCGCGCGCGCTCATCATGCTCATGGCGTTCCGGTAGGTGTTCTCCTTCATGATGCCGAGCGTGCGCGCGCGGTAGAGCAGCGCCGCCATGCTGACGCCCCAGGTCGACTTGAGCTCGGCGAGGTGCGCCCAGTCGGCCGTGGCGGGAAGCCGGTCCGCGATGGCCGCCTCGGGCATGAGGAACTCGGCCGCGAACCGGTGGGCCTGATCCTCAATGATCTTGCTGCCCGGTTCGGCGTCGGCGTGCATGACCAGATGGCCGAGCTCATGAGCGCCGTCGAAGCGATTGCGCCAGTAGTCGCCCTTGGC
The DNA here is from genome assembly GCF_040655075.1 of Actinoallomurus sp. NPDC050550. Classification (NCBI taxonomy): domain Bacteria; kingdom Bacillati; phylum Actinomycetota; class Actinomycetes; order Streptosporangiales; family Thermomonosporaceae; genus Actinoallomurus; species Actinoallomurus sp. NPDC050550. The sequence continues at coordinate 4,207 of NZ_JBFAJC010000066.1, forward strand.
CGGGTTGAACAGCACCATGGGCCGCGGATGCGCGCCGATGCTGAACGCGTCGACGCGCTCGGTCGACGGGGGCAGGACCAGCACGATCACGCCGTGCTTCTCCAGCAGCCGTACGAGGTGCGGGATGGGGCCCGTGTCGCCGACCATCGCCTCGCGCGCCAGCCGCGCGGCCTCCACCGGGCCGGACCCGGCGATCTCTTCGGGGGACACCGGTCGCTCGGGCAGCTCGGCCCGGGGCAGCTCGACCAGCTCTTCGAGAGCGGTGACGATGTCGGCCGCGATCCGGCCGTACGCGAGTGCCTGGTCGCGTTCGATCTGGGTCGTGGACCGCAGCGACCGGAAGTGCGCGGTGTCCAGCGACGCGGCGGCGCGCCCGGCGTGGAAGAACTCCACGGGCACCCCCAGCGCGAACGCCAAACGCGACAGCGTCTTCTCCGACGGCCGGTGCACCCCGGCCTCGTACTGGCCGATCGCGGTCGGGGTGGTGCCGACGGCCTGGGCGAGCTGGTTCTTGCGCATGCCGCGCAGACGCCGCGCCAGGGTCAGCCGGTCGGCGTCGAAGAGCAGCCGTGCCTCGGCGAGCCGCCGAGCGGTGTGCTCCGAACGCTCGAAGGTGGTGTGGTCGTTCACTATGCCGTTTCAGTACTCGCGTCTCCGCCGACCGCGCGCCGCGGGTGCAGTCGCACGGGAACGTCGGCCTCGTCGTCGGTCCACAGGGGCAGCGTGGACTGGACGGGCGCATGGCGCGGGTCGGCGCCGAGGGTGTCGTCGGTCAGCTGCCGGAGCCAGTGCCACGCCGGGCCGCCGTCGGCGTTCAGCCGGGGACGGCCGACGAACAGCTCCATCTCCAGCGGCTCCTCGGTGGCGCTGTGCGCCAGGACGAGCGTCACCACGTCGTCCATCTCGCGTACGGCGCCGACGCCGAGGTCGAGCGTCAGCTGTGGGTCGTCGGGGAACTCCTGCCGCGCGACCGCCTGCTTGGTGAAGCTGTCCCGGTCCCAGCGGATCGCCCGCGCCGCCCCGAACCGGTGCCGCTTGAGCAGGATCCGATAGCGGCCGTAGCGCCAGCCCGGCGAACCGTTCAGATCGTGACGCGTCACCATCGCCGCGAGCGGATCCTCGTCGGCCTCGGCGGGGTCCGGGGCGAAGTCGCCCACGCGGAAGACGCGGTCGAGCTGGGTCTCCAACACGTCGAAGGCGCCGGTGCCGAACGATCGCTCCTTGAACCCGGCGGCCCGGCTCATCGCCCCGAAGACGGCGAGCGTCGCCTCCGTGTGCGCCTCACGCAGCGCGTGCAGGAAACCGGCCTTGAGCAGTGTGCCCCACGCTTCCCGATCCTCCGACATGCGAAGGACTATAGATGTTCCCAGCGCCCCCCGCGCGAAAATGAAGTCCCCGGCGCGTCGGCCGGCTGACCTGTGCGATCAGCCGGCGTGAGGCCATCGCCCGCGACTCGCGCTGGGTCAGCCGCGAGCGATGACCCGACGGGCGGCTGCCAACTGCCGGTCCTTATTGGCCTTCAGCGCCTGGAAGTCCTTCGCGTGGGCACGAATGGCCGCGCTCTGGATGCGCTGCTCCACGGCCGCCCAGGTGGCCACGAGACCGGTCTTCGCTTTGCACCGCACGTCGGCCTGAGCCGCGCGGATCTCCTGCGGGGAGGGCTTGTCCGTCGACCACCGGTCGTCGGTGATGGCCGCGAGCGGGTCCGCGTAGTGGAAACCCGCGCCCGCCATGCACCCACTCCAGGAACGGAAGACCTGGACCACCTGTCCGTCATGTTGAGAATCGTCGAAGGTCTTGAAGATGAGCTGATTGAACAGGGAGTCGTCGACCTTCGGGGTCCCCGCCGACAGGCGGTCCTGCGCTTTCTGCGAGCACCCCTTCTCGGCGTCCCGGGCCTTCGGCGACAGCCCTTTGTCCTGTGCGTTCGTCCGGTCCTTGTACGCGACCACGGACGGGCCGTCGGGCGGCACGTGATAGCCGAAGAGGTCGGCGATCCGCGGCTCGATGACGCCGTAGCGGCGGCGGTTCGGCGGCTCGCTGTCGGCCTCGACGGGAAGCGGCGGCACCTCCACCGTCATGCCCTGGCCGCGCATACAGTCACGTACGAGGAGGGCCTCGGCGGACTCCACGGTCATCGTATCGGCCGGGGAAAAAGCGTAGACGTCGAACGGCACCGTGAGCCGCCGCGCTTCCACGCCCGGCTCCGGGACCGCGGTGATGTTCGGCCGCTCCGGTGATGCCGCCGTCTTCGGCGTCGCGCATCCCACGGCCGTCGTAAGAAGAAGCGCCAGAGTCGCGCTCCATCGGCGGACCGACATGCTGAGCTTTCTATGACCGGGGTGGGGTGAGGCGGCCGCTGCCGCCTCACCCCACCGGTGTCACGACTTGATGGAGGACACCCTGTCGTTCATGTTCACGCCGAACTTGTTGTACTGCAGGTCCTTGTCCTTGCTGTACGGCTTCGCCTCGTAGCCGTATGCGCCGGCGCAGTTCTTCTTGTCGTAGAGCCGCACCTTCCAGCGGGAGCCGTTATCCATCGAGCTCGCCTTGTTGTCGATTTTCTTGGGGAGGCTTTTTATGCAGCCCTTCCCCAGGTGGCCGGTGGACCAGGTCGCTCCATGGAGGCTCATGGCCTTGTAATCGCCCAGGCAGAAGTACCCCTGCATGCACACCCAGTAGTCGCGACCTTTGGCCTGAGCGGCTGTGGCCGGCACGATCAGACCAGCGGTGGTGAGCGACAAGGCGCTGACGGTGAGAGCGAGCGCGCGTTTCATGCGCGTTCCTTTCGTTCGGGGCAGAATCGCGGTGAGGCTGCTCGCGATCATCTAAGTGCACCGCCCACCACCGCCAGAGCCGTCAGCCTCATTTCGATGCCCGCGGGTTAGGCCGCAGGTCCCGGCGACAAAGCAACGGCCATCATCAGTTCAAACGACTCCGTGTCCGCTATGAATCTTGCGCCGACCTCCACCAGGGCCTGCTGGAACTCGCGTCCTGCATCGTCTGTCTCCGCCGACTCCGCGCATCAGGATGAGGACTTCTTTGACGTGGTGGGCGCAGATGGCCAGTCCAGTACGGTCAGCTCCGGCCACTGCCGCCGCCAGCGGTCCGACTTGGTCTCGTAGACCGCCCGCGGGGCGAGCACCGGATTGGGGCGCACGACAAGGTTGAACACGTCGGAGAGCCCGTGCGGTGCGTAGACGCGCCACCGGCCCTCCGTTTCCAAGCGCACCCCCAGGCAGCAGGTGGTCGCCGCGAAGCAGTCGATAGCCGACTCCGTGGACCTGTGCGGAGGGCATGCGACGCCGAACTTCTGCTCGTACCAAAGATGGACGCGGGCCTCGTTGCGGATCTCAACCTCGACTGGCAGGTCGGCGAAGACCTCCTTGCCTGCTGTGATCACTGCGTCCTCTGCCTCCCATGACAGGTCGCCGTCATCGAAGTAGAAGACGTCGTAGTCCTTGATTCCGCTGGTGGGGGGCCTGTCCGTGACCACGTTCCACACGGTCTGGAACAAGCACCCCGCCGTCACGTACCAGCCGGGCAATGCCAGGGATGCCGTCCCGCGCAGCACCTCCAGCAGCATCTCGTTTCGGGAGAGGGCGGACTTCAAAGCGGCTAGCTGCTCGTCCAGCGGGAGGTGACCGATCACCATCCATGCCTACCACCCAACACACCAACCGCCTGCGGAACTCCCATCGGAAACCTCCATGCCTGCATGCCTTGTGAGGCCGCCGCCGGATGGAAAGCTCAATTGTTGCTCAACTATCAAGGTCCGCGATGGCGAGAACCTAAGATCACCATTTGACCGGGGCATATCGGGGGCACTGCAACGACTTCTGGTCGGCAGCCCGTAATGGAGGACCGATCCATGAATGCACTTCCTGAGCCCGAGAACCACCTACCGCCCGCTGCGCGAGATCATTTCGAACGTCTGGCAGCCGAACTCCGCGCCTGCGGTTTCACAGTGACCGTGACTCCGCCCGCTCTCATGGTCCGCAATCCCGGTGCCGACGCGACGCCCACCACGGTCGGCAACGGCCTGGTCCAGGAGGTCCGCCTGCGCGGGGACGCCGGACGGCTGGTCTGGTGCTGGGTCTGGCCCGGCCTGCGACCCGCCAGACGCGACGACCCGATACCCCCACCGGAGATCGAGCCGATCGGCCCGGCCGAGGACATCGCCGAGACCGCCCGCCTCATCGCCAAGGTCATCCGGATCGACGACCCGACAGTGACGCCGCGATGACCCTGCTCACGCCGTCGTGCTGACGCACTGCGGTCCGACCGTTGTGCATTGCATCGAACACTCCGATGGCGGGGGACATCAGGCGGACCTCCGAGCCGAGCCGACGGCGGCGGTGCGGAGGTGGCCGAGCCAGGCGACGAGCGAGGCGTCGAGGGCGGCCTGCATCGCGTCGACGTTCGCGCGTATCGGCTCGCCGTCCCAGGACTCCTCAGTCTGCACGAGGACACCGCCGGGTCGCTCGGTGAAGGTCCAGACGTGCACGCCCGTGATGCCGCCGGACGGGCCGCCCCACACGATGCGGTGCGGGGCGTCGACCTCCTGCACGGTCGACCGGATGTCGAGGCCGTGCGTCCGCCAGTCGAACGTCATGCCGGCCTCGAGAGGGCCGTCGGCGGTGACCGACTCGATGTCGGGGTTCCAGGCCGGCCAGTCGCCGATGCCGGTCTGCAGTTCCCAGACCGTCCGCAGCGGGGCGTCGATGAGGGTCTCGTGCCGGGAGATGACGGGCGCGGTGGTGTCGATTCCAGCCATGGGATGAACCTTTCCGAGGTGAAGGAGGCTGGCCGCCCGGCCGATATCCGGGCGGCCCGTACGGCGGGTCAGGCGAGGTCGGTGTCGGGGATCCAGGAGCCGTGGATGCCGCCGGGTACGCGGCGGGGCAGTTCGACGACCGCGATGGGGTCGCGGCTCAGGTCGGTCGCGTCGATGACGAGGAGTTCGGAGGTGTCGCGGACGATGTCGCTGGTGATGGTCAGCAGGTAGCCGTGGTCCTCGGCGGTGCCGCCCTCGGCCGGGACGAACACCGCCTCGCCGGGGAGCACGCCGGGGCCGACCGGCATCAGTTGCCGCGCACCGGTCGCGGAGTCGTACTTGGCCAGCGCGTACTCGTCCAGGCCCGCGCCGGGGAAGGCGACCGCGTAGCCGTACCGGTTGGGGCGGCCGAGCCGCTCGTCGTTGATGGTCGGGAACTCGGTGGTCAGGTCGTCGACGGTCTCCTCGGTCGCCTTTCCGGTGGCCGGGTCGAGCGTCCAGCGCGTCCCGATCGCGCCGGTGAGCGGCGTGGAGGGGTGGCCGGGCGCGCCGATCCACCACTTCCAGCTGGTCTCCCAGTCCGCGCGGTCGTAGCGGGGGCCCTCGACCGTGATGCGTCCCTGGGCGTCCTCGGAGGCGTTGGTGACGTGCAGCAGCGCGCCGGGTTCGACGTCGTACCAGGTCGTACGGGCGGGGCCGGTGCGGGGCATGACGCCGATCCGCGGGGCGTAGGCGTCGCTCCAGCGGTACGGGATGCCGGAGTGCTCGGCGGGATTGAAGACGACGGACAGGTCGAGCCAGACGACGTGGTTCTCGGTGATGGCGAAGTCGTGCATCAGGGACGGGCCGGCACCGTCGACGATCTCGGAACGGATCAGCTCGCCGTCGGCGGACGCGACGTAGTAGATCAGGTGCGGCGGGAACGGCGAGTAGGCGAAGAAGTGCAGTTCGCCCGTTACCGGGTCCTCCTTCGGGTGCGCGGTCATCGCCGTGGTGAGCTTCCCGCCGAAGTCGTACGCGCCGACGGTGTCGAGTTCGGGGGTGACCTCGAACGGCAGGTTGGCCTCCTGGAGGGCCAGGAGCCGGCCGGCGTGCTCGATGATGTGGGTGCCGGCCACGCTGGCGGTGAGGTCGATCGAGCCGTCCTCCCGCATGAGCGGCGCGTCGTGCTCGAACGCCGGGGTGCGCACCCAGCGGTTGCGGTACCACTCGGCCCGCCCGTCGCGCAGCCGCAGACCGTGGATCATCCCGCTGCCGCGGAACCAGTGCGTCGGGGTGACGCCGGGCCTGGGGTTGTGGCCGTTGCGGAAGTAGCGGCCCGAAAGCTCCGGCGGCAGGGTGCCGCGGACGCGCAGCGCGGTCGCGGTGTGCTCGTCGGCGACGGGGGCGTAGTGGCCGTTGATGTACGGCTTGGGGAGGGACATGATGGCTTCCCTTTCGTGAGGTGCGGTCAGCGCTGTGCCGACGCGTTGTGGAGGGTGGTCTGAGAGAGGAGGGCGGCCAGCGCCGCGATCAGCGCTGCTCCGAGGAAGGCCGCGCGGTGCCCGGCGGCGAGGGCGTGCGGCGTCGAGGCGTGCGCGGCGACCTGGTCCGTACGGGTGGTGGCGACGGCGGTGAGGATCGCCAGGCCGAGGGCGCCGCCGATCTGCCGGGTGGTGTTGACCAGGCCGCCGGCCAGTCCGGCGTCCCGGCCGGTGACCCCGTCGGTGGAGGCGGCGGTCAGTTCGACGAAGGCCGTGCCGAGCCCGGCGCCGATCAGCGCGGACGGGCCGAGGATGCCGGTCACGAAGCCCGCGTCGGCCCCTGCCAGGGCGAGCCAGGCCAGCCCGGCGGTCAGGAGGACGAGGCCGGTGACCAGAGTCGCCCTGCGGCCGTACCGCCGGGCCGGCCGCGGGGCCAGCGCGGAGGCGAGCGTGATGGCGGCGGCCATCGGCAGCTGGGTCAGCCCGGCCAGGAGGGGGCTGTAGCCGAGGACCTGCTGCTGGTAGAGGGGGAGGTAGTAGAACAGCCCGACCCACACGGCGCCCAGCAGGATCATCACCAGGTTCGCCCGGCCGACCGCGCGCAGGATCCGCGGCGGGATGAGCGGGTCGGGGGACCGCCGCTCGATCCACCAGAAGGCACCGAGCAGTACCACTCCGGCGGTCAGCGCGCCGACGATGGCGGGGCTGGTCCCGCCGGACCGCCCGCCCGTCGCCAGTCCGTACGTCAGGGCGACGAGGGCGGCGGTGACGGTCGCCGTCCCCGGCAGGTCGATCCGGGCTCGGGTGGAGGGCGCGGCGTCCGGCGGGACCAGCCGCGGTACGGCGGCGAGCACCGCGAGCGCCACGGGCAGGGTGGCGATGAAGACGGCCGGCCACCCGGAGACCTGGGTGAGCACGCCGCTGAGCAGGACGCCGGCGGCGCCGCCGGCCCCGGAGACCGCGCCCCAGACCCCGAGGGCGGTTCCCCGGGCCGAGCCCTGGTACATCACCAGCAGGAGGGACAGCGCGGCCGGTGCCAGGAGCGCCGCGCCGACACCCTGCGCGGCCCGGGCCGCGATCAGCGTGGCGGCTGAGGGGGCGAGCCCGGCGGCGAGGGTGGCCAGGGCGAAGACGGTGAGGCCGGTGAGCAGGACCCGCCGCCGGCCGAACAGGTCGGCCGCGCGACCGCCGGGCAGCAGCAGCGCGCCGAACGCCAGCAGGTACGCGTTGACCACCCAGGACAGGGCGGCGGGCGACATGCCGAGGCCGGAGCGGATCGCGGGCAGCGCGACGTTGACGATCGAGGTGCTCAGCACGACGAGGAACTGCGCCGTGGCCAGGACGGCGAGGGGACCGACGCCGACCCGGGAGGCGGGGGCCCGCGTCGCCGGGCTACTGGTGTCCATCGATAACTCCTTCTATGAGTGGTCAATCACTCACTCTTTAGGCCGAAAAGAAGGCCGCTCGGCGCGAGCGGCCGTGGGCCGGGCGTCATTCCGCCGGGTAGTGGCGCAGCCCCAGCGCGAGCGTGCGCGCCCAGGGCGCGTCGATGTCCTCCGCCTCCATCGCCACCACCGCGTTGCACAGGAACCCGCGCGCGAAGAACTCCTGGATCTGCTCTTCCGTCGCGCCGGAGGCGGCCCGGACGTACTCCACCTGCCGGGCGTAGAGCGACTGGACCGCGTCGCGGATGGCCGGCTCACTCGCGGCGCAGTTGGCCTGCATCACCACCATGAGCAGGCCCCTGTCGGCGATCAGCCGAGCGTACGCCTCTGCCATCGAGGCCAGCACCGCCGGCGGCTCGCCGCTCCCCGCCCGCGCCGCGCCGTCGGCGAGGCACTCGCGGATCCGCTGCGCGCAGTGGTCGACGACCGCGACGAACAACGCCTCCTTGTCCGGGAACAGGCGGTAGAGGTAGGCCTGGGAGATCCCGGCGTGCTTGGCGACCTCGGTGGTCGTCGTCCCGTAGTAGCCGCGCGCCGCGAAGGCGTCGATCGCGGTCCGCATGACCGTCGCGCGGCGCTCCTCGGCGGTCGACAGGGTCCGGCGGCTGCTCTTGGTCGTCATGTGAGTAATAAACCACTCACACATTTACCCGTCAAGTCGCCGGGAGTGCCGATGTTGACAACCGCCGCCAATCCCCTTTAATTCATTAACTATGGATGTAGATAAAGATGCCTCGCCGTCGCCGATCGAGTTCCGGCTCGATCCCGGTTCAGGCGTGCCGACCTATCTCCAGCTCGTGCAGCAGGTGGAGCAGGCGCTGCGGCTGGGGTACCTGCGGCAGGGGGACCAGCTGCCGAGGGTCAAGGACGTCGTCGCGGGGTTGGCCATCAACCCGAACACGGTGTTGAAGGCCTACCGGGAGCTGGAGCACCGTGGCCTGGTGGCCGGACGGCGGGGACTCGGCACGTTCGTCGAGGGCACTCTGGACCGGGTGGGCCTGCGCGAACAGGCGGCGCTACAGAAGAGCATGCTGGCCTGGATGCGCACGGCGAGCGAGGCCGGCCTGGACGAGGCGGGTATGAGCGCCCTGTTCACGGCCGCATTGCACGAACTGCGGCAGAGCCGTGACGGCCGACCGGACGAGGACGGCGGCAGCGGACGCGCAGGGGTGGTCGCGTGAGCGCCGCGATCGAGGCGTCCGGGCTCGGTAAGCGCTACGGACGTACGTGGGCGTTGCGGGACTGCTCGCTGACGATCCCGGCGGGGCACGTGGTCGGGCTGGTCGGCCCGAACGGCGCGGGCAAGACGACGCTGCTGAGCCTGGCCGTCGGACTGGCCACGCCGACGGCGGGGCAGGTGCGGGTGGCGGGTGGCAGGACGGCGGGATCGGCCGCCGCGCTGGATGCGGTCGCCTTCGTCGCCCAGGAGGCGGCGCTCTACCGCAACCTGTCGGTCGCGGACATGCTGCGGGTGGGGCGCAGCCTGAACCGGCGATGGGATACCGGGCGCGCCCAGAGCCGCCTGGCCGAGCTGGGCGTTCCGCTGACGAAGAAGGTCGGCGCGCTGTCGGGCGGCCAGCGGTCTCAGGTGGCGCTCACCCTCGCTCTCGCCAAATGCCCGGAGCTGCTGATCCTGGACGAGCCGTTGGCCGCCCTGGATCCGGTGGCGCGGCATGACTTCATGTCGGCGTTGCTGGCGGCCGTGTCGGAGGACGGCGTCTCGGTGGTGTTCTCCTCCCATGTCGTCGCGGAGCTGGAGCGGGTCTGCGACTACGTGGTCGTCGTGCACGGCGGGCGGATCCAGGTGTCCGGTGAGGTCGAGGAGCTGGTGGCCGGGCATCACGTCCTGACCGGCCCGACCGAGCATGCCGACGCCGTCAGCCGGCGCTTCCCGGTCGTACGGGACCGGCGCGCCTTCGCGCAGGCTCACCTGCTGGTCCGCGCCCCGGATCCGGCCGCCGCGCCGCCTGGCTGGCAGCACCACTCGATCGGCCTGGAGGAACTGTTGCTGGCCTACATGCGCGAGCCGTCGGCCTCGGTGCTCCCCGGCCCGAAACCCGCACCCGACAAACAGATCGCCTGCTGATGACGACGACATCCCCGTCCCGCGCACTGCCCCGGTTCGGCCTCGCGTGGGTGACCTGGCGCCAGCACCGGTTCGCCTGCTACATCCTGCTGGGGATGCTGGCCGGCTTCGCCGTGCTGATGGTGGCCGGCGGCCTGCAGGCCCGCTCCGCCTACGACCAACTCGGGCTGGGCCGGTGCGCCTCCTTCGCCGGCGACCGCTGCCAACACCTCCGCATGGAGCTGTTCGACTGGTACCCGCAGCAATTTCCATTCTTGTTCCTCCTGCTGCTTCCCGCGGCCTTCGGCGCGATCACCGGGGGGCCGCTGATCGCGCGGGAGCTGGAGACGGGCACCTACCGGTTCGCCTGGACCCAGGGGGCCGGGCGGACCCGCTGGCTGCTGACCAAGCTGTTCCTGATCGCCGTCATGCTGGCCGCGGTGGCGGAGGCCTACGGCGCCCTGTACACCTGGTACAACGCTCCCCTGGACCACGTCATGCACTTCGGGTTCGGCGATTACCTCCGCTTCGAGCTCGAGGGAATCGTCTTCCCGGTCCAGACGCTGCTGGCGTTCACGGCCGGGGTGTTCGCCGGCCTGCTGACCCGCCGCACCCTGGTCGCGGTCGGTGCGGTCTTCCTCGGCATGTCCGGCCTTGTCCTGGCGCTCGTTTTCAAGCTTCGCCGGTACTACATGACACCACTCGTCACGGCCGGCCGAACCGGCCCCCGTGACTGGGTGGTCGGCAGGGCGTACGTGGATCCGAACGGGCACCTGCTCGACACCGGCAACAGCCACATCCTGTTCACGAAGTATCTGGCGCAGCTTCCATCGTCGAGCGACGGAACCTCTTCGGTCTCGTACCGAGACTGGCTGCTGGCCCGGCACTACACCATCGTGACGAGCTACCACCCGGCCGGCCGGTTCTGGACGTTCCAGTTCATCGAGGCCGGCTGGATGGGCCTGCTCATCCTGCTGCTGGGCATCGCCACCGTCCGGCTGGTCCGCCGCCGGATCGGCTGACTCGACGCCCGTCCGCCGCATCCCGGATCGACGCGATGCGGCGTCCACACTCCCGCGCTCGTCCCGTGGCACCGGTGTCCTCCGGTGCCACCGGCGACGCATGCCCTCCCACGAAGAGGAACCCGATGAAACGAGAGATCACCCATGCGCCCCGGCCGCTCGGCCGGGCCCTGCGCGGCCACGCACGCGCGCCACGGCTGGTCGCCGCCCTGCTGGGTCTCACCCTGGCGACGTCGGCATGCGGCGCTTCGGCGGCCCGGCAGGTCGCGGCCGCACGCGCCGCTCGCGCGACGGCCTCACGCGCGACCGAGGCCCCCGTACTGCCCCGCCCGACCGGTCCGCACGCGGTCGGCCGCACCACGCTGCACCTCGTCGACCGGCACCGCCCGGACCCCTGGGTGCCGTCGGCGGGCCCGCGGCAGCTGATGGTGTCGGTGTACTACCCCGCCCGAATCGGCACCGGCGGCCCCGCCCCGTACATGACCACCGAGGAGGCCCGGCTGTTCCTACAGGAGAAGGCTCCGGGCGTCGGCGTCCCACCCGAGATGCTCAGTGCCACCCGCACCTACGCGCACACCGGCGCACGCCCGGCACCCGGCCGCTTCCCGCTGGTGCTGCTCTCACCCGGCCTGGGGTTCCCGCGCGCCACCCTGACCGGCCTCGCCGAGGACCTGGCCAGCCGCGGGTACGTCATCGCGCTGGTCGATCACACCTACGAGAACTCCGGCACGACCTTCCCCGACGGACGAACTCTGGCCTGTGTCATCTGCGACAGGCCCCCGGCGGGCGGGCCCGCGGCCATCGCCCAGAGCCGGGCGAAGGACGTCTCCTTCGTGATCGACCGGCTGACCGCCCACCATCCGGCGTGGCCCTACGCCCGCTTGATCGACCCCAGGCGCATCGGCATGGCCGGGCACTCCATCGGCGGCAACGCCTCCGCCACGACCATGGCCACCGACCACCGGGTCCGTGCGGGGGTGAACATGGACGGCACCTTCTACGAGCCGGTCCCCGCCACCGGACTGGGCCACCGCCCCTTCCTGATGTTCGGCGCCGAGCACGAGGCCCCGGGCATCGATCCCACCTGGCAGCAGTCCTGGAGCAGCCTGAACGGCTGGAAACGCTGGCTGACCGTCGCCGGCGCCGACCACGGCACATTCACCGACCTGCCCGTCCTGTCCGCATGGGTGGGCAGGCCCGGCACCGGGATCTCCGCACAGCGCGCGGAAGAAGTCACCCGCACCTACGTCGGCGCCTTCTTCGACCTGAACCTCAAAGGCATCCCGCAGCCCTTGCTCGACGGGCCCTCACCCGCCGATCCGGAGGTCACCTTCCAGAGCCCCTGATCCCACCGACGTGCGGAACGGCCGCCTCGGCTTACCGGGGCGGCCGTTCCGCTGGGAGAGCCGCGGCGTGCGCGACCGGGCCGTCAGCGTACGGGTGCGATCGGGCCGTTGGGGGAGTCGCGCCGGGCGGCGACGACCGACTCGGCGACCGCGCGGACCTCGTCCTCGGCCAGCTTCCGGTACCCGTCGTCGGTGACGACGGCGACGCTGGGGTAGATCCGGCGGCTCAGGTCGGGACCGCCGGTCGCCGAGTCGTCGTCCGCCGCGTCGTACAGCGCCTGGACGGCCGCGACGACGGCGTCGTCCTGCGACATCCCACGCCGGTACAGCTTCTTCAGCGCACCCCGCGCGTACGGCGAACCCGAGCCGTCGACGTGGAAGTCCGTCATCTCGTACGGCCCGCCGGTGACGTCGAACGAGTAGATCCGCCCGGCCTCCCCGTCGAGGTCGTAGCCGGCGAAGAGAGGAACGACCACCAGGCCCTGCATCGCGGCCTCGAGGTTGCTCTGGACGAGGGAGGCCAGCCGCCGCGCCTTGCCGTCGAGCGAGAGCCGGCGGCCCTCGATCTTCTCGTAGTGCTCCAGTTCGAACTGGAAGAGCCGGACCATCTCCATCGCCGTGCCGACGGTTCCGGCGAAGGCCACCGCGGAGTACTCGTCGGCGAAGTTCACCTTTTCGAGGTCGTGCTGCGCGATGACGTTGCCCATCGTGGCCCGGCGGTCGCCGGCCATGAGCACGCCGCCCTCGAAGGTCAGCGCCAGCACCGTCGTGCCGTGCGGGATGCCGAGCCCGGCGGCCGATTCCCGGAGCCGCCGCGGGGGCAGCGCGTCGGGCGCGACCGCGGCCAGCAGTTCGCTGAACGACGCGTTGGTGCTGCTCATGAACTCCGGGGGGAGACCACCCGAGAAATCGACCATGTGCGCCCGCTTCCGATCAAGAGACAAGTGCGAGGCTTATCGTACGATCTCCGGCTTCCAGCGCACCCTCCGCGGAGCCCGGTTTTCGGGCTCCAGGTTACCGGCTCCAGCAGTTGAAGTATGATCGGCGTCGAAGTATCGGACGACGCAGGGAGGCGATGGAGATGCCCGCGGTCCGTACCGAGCCGCAGGACCGTTCCCCGGAGCATCCCGCGCCGGAGGCGTTCACGCTCCAGCAGATCCTCGACGCGGTGGTGGATCCGGTCCGCCGGAGCATCGTGTGCCAGCTGTCCGCCGCGCCGAGCCCGAAGAGCTGTGGCTCGTTCGACCTGCCCGTGGGCAGGTCCACCCTGACCCATCACTTCCGGGTCCTGCGCGAGGCGGGTCTGATCCGGCAGTACTACGCCGGAACGTCCCGGATGAACGAACTGCGGCGCGAGGACATGGAGGAGGCCTTCCCCGGCCTGCTCGACGCGCTCGTGACCGCGGCCGCCCGGCGGTAGTCGGACGCGATGACGGAACGACAGGGCTGGCGGGGCCGCTACTTCGAGGATTTCAACCTCGGGGACGTCTACTACCACCCGCTGGGCCGTACGGTCACCACGACCGACAACATGTGGTTCACGCTCCTCACGCAGAACACCGCGATGGTGCACGTGGACCACCACTACGCCGCGCAGACGGAGTTCGGGCGCCCGCTGGTCGACTCGACCTTCACCCTCGCCCTCATCACCGGCCAGTCCGTCACCGACGTGTCCCAGAACGTCATGGCGAACCTCGGGTGGGACGAGGTACGCCTGCCCGCCCCCGTGTTCGAAGGCGACACGCTCTACTCCCGGTCGAAGGTCATCGCGCTGCGCGAGTCCCGGTCCCGGCCGAACGTCGGCATCGTCACCGTGGCCACCGAGGGCTTCAACCAGGACGGCGTCGTCGTGTGCTCGTTCAAGCGCACACTGCTCGTCTACAAACGCGACCACGCCCCGAGACCGCCGGTTCCGCGCCCGCCGGAGGACACCCTGCCCCCGGTGCAGGAATGAACGGCCCTGCGGACGCCCTCCCGCTGCGCGACGTCACCGTCGTCTCGCTCGAACAGGCCGTCGCCGCGCCCTTCGCCACCCGGCAACTCGCCGACCTCGGAGCGCGCGTCATCAAGGTCGAACGCCCCGGCGGCGGGGACTTCGCCCGCGGCTACGACGAGACCGTCAAGGGCATGTCCAGCCACTTCGTCTGGCTGAACCGCGGCAAGGAGTCCGTGGCGCTGGACGTGAAGGACCCGGCCGGGCGGGCGGTGCTGCACCGGATGGTCGGGCGGGTGGACGTGCTCGTGCAGAACCTCGCCCCCGGGGCGGCGGAGCGCCTCGGCCTGGTCCCCGAGGAACTGCGCCGACTCCACCCCCGGCTGATCACCTGCGGCATCTCCGGGTACGGCGACTCCGGCCCGTACCGTTCCAAGAAGGCCTACGACCTGCTCGTCCAGTGCGAGGCCGGCGTGCTGTCCGTCACGGGAACGCCCGAGGAACCGGCGAAGGTCGGCATCTCCATCGCCGACATCGCCGCCGGAATGTACGCCTACAGCGGCATCCTGACCGCCCTGTACGAGCGCGAGCGCACCGGGCGGGGCACCGACCTGTCGGTCTCGATGCTCGAGGCGCTCGCCGAGTGGATGGGCTACCCGTACTACTACGCCGCCTACGGCGGCACGCCCCCGCCCCGCACCGGCGCGCGGCACGCGACGATCGCACCGTACGGTCCCTACCGGGCGGGAGACGGTCACCAGGTCTTCTTCGGCCTGCAGAACGAGCGCGAGTGGGCCGCGCTGTGCACGCACGTCCTCCGCCGCCCGGACCTCATCGAGGACGAACGCTTCGCCCGCAACTCCCTGCGCGTCGAGCACCGAGAGGAGCTGACCGCCCTCATCGAGGAGGCCTTCGCCGACGCCACGGCCGAAGACGCGATCCGCCGTCTCGACGACGCCGGGGTCGCCAACGCCCGCCTGCGCTCGATGGAGGAGTTCGCCGCGCACCCGCAGCTGGCCGCCCGGGACCGGTGGCGTCAGGTCGGCTCACCCGCCGGCCCCCTGGGCGCCCTTCTGCCCCCGGTGACCGTGGCGGGCCGGGAGCCGCGCATGGGACCGATCCCGGCCCTCGGCGAGCACACCGCCGCCATCCTCGCCGAGTTCGGCGAACCCGACGACGCGTCCACCACCGACGCGCCCGCCACCGACGCGCCCGCCACCGACGCGTCCACCACCGACGCGCCCGCCACCGAGAGCGGCCCGTAGCCGCGGCGGATCGTGGTCTTGCACGGATCCGGGGGTTACTGGACAGTAGAGGGCCCCGCCTCCTGAAAGGCCCCGCCATGCCGAGGGTGTCCTTCGCAGCCGTCCGTACCGGAAAAGTTCTGGCCGTGGCCATCGCCGTGGCCGCCGCCGTCACCGTCACCGACATCCCGCGGGCCAGGGCCGACGCGAGCTCGGCCGTCGTGGTCTCCCCCGCAGGGCAGAACTGGGTGTTCCGCGACGGAGACGGGCGGCAGGTGACGCTGCGCGGCTTCAACGTCTCGGGCAGCGCCAAGCTGTACGAGAACGGCCTGCTGCCCTTCCGCAGCACCGCCGACGCCGCCAAGTCCGCGCAGGCGATGCGGGACCTGACCGGTGCGAACGCGATCCGGTTCCTGATCAGCTGGGAGGGCGTGCAGCCGGCCCCGGACCGGATCGACTACTCCTACCTCGACAAGGCCGTTCAGCAGATCACCGCGTTCACCGACCGGGGAATCCGCGTCCTGCTCGACTACCACCAGGATCTGTACTCCTCGCACCTGTTCAACAGCGGCAGCTGGTACACCGGCGACGGTGCTCCGGAATGGCTGATAAAGGCCGGGAACTACCCGCAGGAGTCGTGCGGAATCTGCCTGCTGTGGGGCCAGAACATGCAGAACAACGCCGCCGTACGGCAGGCCGCCCACGACTTCTGGCACAACCGGACGCTCACCACGGCGAGCGGCCAGGTCGGCGTGCAGGACGCCTTCATCGGGCAGGCGTCGGCCGCGCTGACGTACCTGAAGACCAAGCTGTCCGCGCAGGCGTTCCAGAGCATCGTCGGGTTCGACCCGTTCAACGAGCCGTTCGACGGCGGGCTGGACGGGCAGAGCGGCCTGGACTGGGAGAAGACCTACCTGCTGCCCTTCTACCAGCGGTTCCGTACGGCCATGGACAACGCCGGGTGGAGTGCCAAGCCGGCGTTCACCGAGCCGCTGGTGTTCTGGAACACCGGGTTCTTCGAGGAGGGCGGCCTGTCGTCGTCCGGGCCGCTCGGCACGCGGCTCGTCTTCAACAGCCACTACTACGACGGCGGCCGCATGGTCGTCGACCCGTCCGCCGCCTCCGACGGGACGTACGACGCGGCGATGAACCGGATCCGGCAGCGCGCCACGGAGCTGAAGACCGCCCCGATGGTCTCGGAGTTCGGCAACCGGATGTCCGGGACGGGCAGCGACCGTACGCCGTGGATGGTCCGCGGGATGTACCAGGCCATGGACTACGGCACCCCCGGCAAGAACTGGTGGGACTCTCCCGCGAGCGGCGGCCCGGTGCTGTCGGGCACCCAGTGGCACTGGGACGTCTACAGCGGGAACCACCACGAGCTGATGAACGGCAACCCGGACAAGGTGCAGACGACCGGCGATGGCTGGAACGACGAGGACTTCTCGGTGGCGACCACCGACACCGCCGGGAACGTCGCCCTCCGGCTGGACCAGCGCGTCCTGGACCGGCTCTACCCGTCCGCGGTCGCCGGTGACGCGCTCGCCTTCGCGTACGAGGACCTGGCCCGTTCCGGGTTCGGCGGGGCTGGCCAGCAGCAGGCGTGGCTCACCGTTCCGTCGTCGCTGCCGAACGTCGCTGCCCTGGTCAAGGACCGGCAGTACGGGGTGCTCGTCTGGCGTGGAACGTCCGCCACCGTGCCGACCGAACTCCATCTGCCGCAGTCGTTCGCCCCGGCGAGCACCACCGTCGTCGGCGACGTCGGCACACTCACCGGCCTCCCCTCATCCGGTGCGGTCCGGGTCGCCGACGAGGCCGGTTCGTCGGCGGCGCACCGCGTGCTGTTCACCGCTCCAGCCGGGCTGCACGTCGCCCTGGTCGTGAACACCGCGGCCGGCACGCCGGTGACGGCGGACCAGCGCACCGCCGTCGCGGCCGAGCTCGCCTCGTGGCGTAACCGCGTCTTCGGCGGCTGATTCCCCAGGCCTGGACAGGGTCTCGTAGTCGCGTACGAGGCGGTCATGTCGAGCAGGCTCAAGGACCCGTTGACCGGCTCGTTGCCACGGGCCGTTCACAACCGCGCTCTGATCGAGGGGTGCCGCTCGTCCGGTCGAGTGCAGGGCCTACACGGTGGAAGGACCCGGCGCGTCGGCGACGACGATGTGCAGCGTCGCCGTGGCGAGGAACGGGCCGGCGGCGAGACGGTCGAGCCACTCGCGTGCGGCGTCGGCGCTCAGGTAACCGGCCTCGACGGCGCGCCGCGTGTTGCGCTCGATGCCGAGGATCCTGTCGGCCGTGGCCAGGTCGCGGAAGACCGGCGTGACCGGCACGACCGTCGGCACCGCGAAGCCCGCCTCGGCGGCCAGCCGGGCGAGCTGGCGGCCGATGACGGAGTTGCGCACGACCCGCTCGGCGACGTGCCGGGTGTAGGCGCGCGCGGTCGCGACGTCGGGGTGGTCGATGGCGAGGGTGTCCCAGTCGGGCTCGCCCATGACGAGGCGCCCGCCCGGGCGCAGCACGCGCCGCAGCTCGGCCAGGGCCGCGGCCGGGTCGGCGACGTGCTGGAGCACCCGGTCCGTGCGGGCACGGTCCAGGCCGCCGTCCGGTAGCGGCAGCGCGTGGGCGTCACCCAGCACCACGCGAACCCGCGCGTTGGACGCCGTACGGCCGTGGGCGCGCGCGGTCATGCGGGGGTCGCGGTCGACGCCGATCACGCGGCCCTCGTCGCCGACGCCGCCGGCGAGGGCGCCCAGGTCGGTGCCGGGTCCGCAGCCCAGGTCCAGGACCGTCTGCCCCGGCCGCGCGTCGAGCAGCGCGAGCATCCGCCCCTTGTAGTCGCGGCCGAGGTCGGTGGTGGCGAGCCGATCCAGGTACACCACCGAGTCGGGCGTCGTCGTCTCGAACGCGGACGTCATGATCACCAGCTAACCTTCGCACCGGGCCGGACCGCAACCTCGACCCGGGGTACGGAGGGCTGTGGCGAGGTCGTCAAGGCGCCGGGAGAGGCCGGGCCGATCCGGCTGACAGGACAGGCGCTGATCAGTCGAGAAGTTTGAAGGCCAGTTCGGTCTCCCACTTGGCGGGGTTCGGCTCGACCGCCGGGTCGGTGTTGTAGATCTCCAGGCGGCAGAGCCACTGCTCGGTGCCGTCGGTCCTGACCTGGTCGAAGCGCAGGTCCTTGTCGGTGGCCCAGTCGAGGAGCGCTCTGGTGTGGGCGGCCAGGTCGCTCGGCGGGCCGACGACGGTGAGGCTCGCATAGCGACCGGGCGAAAGGACGCCGCTGACCACCTCGCCGTCGCCGTCCACAGACGTCCCGACAGGGATGCCTACCTCGATCTCCAGGCGACCCGGCATGTCGATGGAGTCGTACTTGAGGAACGGCGCACCCGCAGGTGTCAGGCCCCGGGCGGCCAGCCAGGCGAAGACTGCGGGGAACCGGGCGGCGGCCTCGCTGATGGTCTGCATGGACACGATCGCGCGGATCGCGACATAAGGCTGCTGCGGACGCTCGATGACGATGGGTTCCGGTGACATGGACATCCCCGTTCATTTCATGGTGATGGGTTCTTGTAGTTCGGTCACCCAGGCGTCAGGGCGGTCTCGCGGGCACTCGAGATTCACCTCGCGCGGATAGCCGAGGCTCTGGTAGCCGTGGGCATCGATCCAGTACGCCAGGGTCTGGACCGCGGTCACGACGTTCGCCATCGGACCCGCATGCACGATCGTGGCGGCCGTCGCGATCTCGGGCAGCTCGACGATCTCGAAGCCGGCGCTCCCGTCCGGATCCGCGGTGAGCGGAAACGCCGCGTGCACCACCAGCCGCTCCGGCGAGGCGTCTCCGTCGGCATAGCGAGTGACGCCCGGCCCGGCGGGAGCCACGCCGACCTGCGTCATCCGCGAACACAACTGGTCGAACAGCGACCCGACAACAGGCCAGATCTCGTCGGACTCAAATCCGCCGACCTCGCCGCTCAACTGGGCGACGCGCACGGCGGCGACGCGTTTGACCACGACCCCGGTCTCCAGAGTCCCCGCGTCGAGCGAGCGGAGCCGTGCCTCCACCCGGACCAACCGGGCGGCGTCGGCGGCGAGCGACCTCTCCAACTCCGCGCGGCGCAACCGCAGCATCCCGCGCAGCTCCTCAGCACTCACCTGCTCGTCCAGCATCGCGCGAACCTGTTCGAGGTTGAACCCGAGATCCTTGAGAGCGACGATCTGATTGAGCCGCCTGAGCTGGTCGGCCTCATAGCGGCGATAGCCGGTGGAGCCGTCCACATGAGCGGGGCGCAGCAGCCCGATCGCGTCATAGTGCCGCAGCATCCGTACCGACACCTGCCCGTAACGCGCGAAATCCCCAATGGCGAACATGACTCCCAAGGAATACGGCA
Source organism: Actinoallomurus sp. NPDC050550 (assembly GCF_040655075.1). NCBI lineage: Bacteria > Bacillati > Actinomycetota > Actinomycetes > Streptosporangiales > Thermomonosporaceae > Actinoallomurus > Actinoallomurus sp. NPDC050550. Next base: position 23,890 of record NZ_JBFAJC010000066.1, read on the forward strand.
TGACACGGTGTCAGAGTCAAGGAGTGGAAGGGCGGCGGGGAGTTCGGCTGCGAGGGATCGTGTCTTCGCAGGTCGGCGACATCCGTTGGAGATTTCCCAGGACTAAAGGGGACCCGGGGTACGGAGGGCGGCGGCGAGGTCGTCGAGGTGCCAGGAGACCGGGCCGACGGTGAGCAGGCCGCTGCCCGCGGAGAGCTCCGCCGCCGCAGGGGAGAGCTCGGCCTGGGCGCGCTCCATCGTCTCCCGGTCGCCGACGGCGATGGCCGCCTGGGCGGTCAGGCACCACAGAGCCTCGAACAGCAGGTCCCGGGGCGGCTCGGGGACGTTACGCAGCGCGGCGGCGGCCGCCGCACGACGGCCCCTGGCGAGCAGCACCAAGGGGCGGGCCCAGGCCTCGTACGGTCCCCAGTCGGGGTCCTCGTCGGTTCGGGCGGGCCGCCGGTGCAGCACGCGCAGGGACAGTAGCGCGAGCGGCGGCAGGCCGTGCTCCAGCCCCGGCATGCCGCAGCCCTCGAGCCGGGCGGCGGCGTCCCGGTAGGCGGCCTCGGCAGCCTCCTCCGGGCCGGTCGTGGCGATCCGCAGCGCGGTGTACCAGTGGGTGAACACGCCCACCAGCGGCCGTTCGTGCCGCTCGGCCAGGCGGTCCGCGGCGGCCGCGTGCCGGTCGGCGCCGGGGAGGTCTCCGAGGGCGCACCGGGCCTGGAGACGGATCAGGTGACCCAGGATCTCGAAGGCGGAAAGGCCGTGCCGGGCGGACAGGCTGACGAGCTCGGCACCGATCTCGTCCCGGAGCGGCGCGCGACCGGCACGGTCGAAACTCTGCATGAACGCGGCGTTCAGGGCGAACGCCAGCAGCGCCGGATCGTCCAGCCGGCGGGCGATCTCCTCCGCCTCCCGGGCCGCCTCGGGCCCGCGCGCCGCGCGGGTGCCGCGCGACTCCAGGGCGATCGTGGCCAGCAGCCGGGCCCGGGCCGCCTCCTGCCCGGCCGGGAGGACGGCCAGCGTACGCTCGGCCGCCGCGACCACCTGGGCGGCCTGCTCCGGGTCGTCGACCCGGGTCCAGATCGCCGGGACGTCGTAGGCACCGATCACGCGGGCGGTCAGCTCCGCGTCGCCCAGTTCCTGGGCCGCCGCGATCGCCGCGACGCGATGCCGGCGGGCCTCCTGAAGGCCGCTGCCGCCGGTCACGGCGAGGTTGCGCAGCAGCCCCACCGTCGACTCCAGCCGGGCCCGGGCCCCGGACGGCACGGCGCGGTCGTACGCCGCCGCCGTCTGCGCCCACACGCGCCCCGCCGCCCCGCCCGGCTCGGGGTCGAGGCGGGCGGCGTGCCCGAGGATGTCGGCCTCCAGTTCGCGCAGTGCCGGGCCGGGGTCCGCCCCGAGCTGCTCGACCAAGAGCGTACGGGCCCGGCGCAGGACCGCCAGCGCGTCGCCCTGCCGGCCCGTGCGGTACAGCGCCAGGGCGAGCAGCCGCCAGCCGTGCTCCCGCCACGGGTGCTCGGCCACGTGCGCGTCCAGGTCCGGCACCGTCTCCGCGGCCAGGCCCAGCGCCAGACGCATCTCGGCCCGGCGCTCGACGGCGTGCAGCCGCAGCTCCGCCAGCCGCGAACGCTCCGCCCGCGCCCAGTGCTCATCGGTGAACTCGGCGTACGCGGGCCCGCGCCACCACCCCAGCGCCTCGTCCAGCCCCGCGAGCGCCTCCGCCGCCGGCAGCACCGTGGCGGTGGTCACGGCCCGTTCGAAGCGCCAGGCGTCGACCGCGTCGGGCTCGGCGCGCAGCACGTACCCGGGACCCTCGGTGATCAGCAGCCGGGCCGGAGCGCGGGGCGGACGCTGCGGCTCCAGGGCGCGACGCAGGGCGGCCACGAAGGTACGGATCGCGCCGACGGCGTCCTCGGGAGGGTCCTCCCACAGGTCGTCGGCCAGCCGGGTGACGGGGACGACGCGGCCCCGGGCGACGATCAGCCGCGCCAGCACGGCGCGGTGCCTCGGCCCCTTCAGGGCGATCGGCTCCCCGGCGTCGTCCCAGGCTGTTACCGGCCCCAGCACGCCGAAGACGACCCCCACGCCCGGCCCTCCTTCCAGGACATTCCGCTGGTCACGCTAGCGCGCTCATCGGATGCTCATTCGCGCACGGCAGCCTTAACGGCATCCCGACCACGAGAAAGGGCGAGAAGCATGGCGCCTGTCATTCCCGGCTTCGAGTACCGGCGCGTCCCCGTCGCCGAGGGCGTGTCGCTGAGCACGGCCGTCGCGGGGGCGGGCCCCGCGATCGTGCTGCTGCACGGCTTTCCCCAGACCCACCTGATGTGGCGGCACGTCGCCGCCGACCTTGCTGCCGACCACACCGTCATCTGCCCGGACCTGCGCGGCTACGGGGCCAGCGACAAACCCGCCGAGGCCGACCGTGACGTCTATTCCAAGCGCACCATGGCCGCCGACGTCGTCGCCCTGGCCCGCGCGCTGGGACACGACCGCTTCGCGCTGGCCGGGCACGACCGCGGCGCGCTCGTCGCCTTCCGCGCCGGCCTCGACCACCCCGAAGCGGTCACGCATCTGGCCTGCCTCGACGTGCTGCCGACCGCCGACATGTGGGAGGTGATGCACGGTGTCACCGCCGCCGTCGGCTTCCACCTGTACCTGATGGCCCAGCCTCCCGGCCTGCCCGAGCAGCTGATCGCCGCGAGCCCGGACGCCTTCTTCGGCCACTTCCTCGACATCTGGACGAGCGACCCGGACGCCATCCCCGCCGACGTCCGTGCCGCCTACCTGGACGCCTGCCGCCGAGCGGTGCCGTCCATCGTGGCCGACTACCGTGCCTCGGCCGGCATCGACCTCGAACACGACCAGGCCGACCGCGCGGACGGCAACCGGCTGCGGATGCCGGTCACCGTCCTGCAGCAGGACTGGGGTGCCGCGCTCGGCTTCGACGCCGCCGCGCTGTGGAGCGCCTGGACGCCGGATCTGCGGCACCGCACCGTCGGCTTCGGCCATTTCATGGCCGAGGAGGCGCCCGCCGACATCACCAAGGCCCTACGAGATCTCCTCGCCCGCTGAGTACCCCGCCGTAAGGGACGGCTGTACGACGGGGCGGCGTGCGGAGTCGGCCGTATGAATCCCTGAGCGGCCGGCGGCGGGGGGACCGCCGTACGGGTCGGCTGCGCCGGGGCGTCAGACGCGGTCGGCGGCGATGAGGAGGTACTGGAAGCTGCCGCCGGTGTAGGCGTCGAGGAACGCGCTCTCGATGCCGGTGGCCAGGCTGGACTGGGCGCGTAGCCGCCAGTACGGGATGGTCGCCGGGGTCAGGTCGACGACACTGACCGGGACCAGGCGGTTCGCGGCCATCTCCCTGAAGTACGTGCTGCGCGGGTGGATGTCGCAGATGTAGTGCGCGTTGATCTGGCTGACGGCCCGTGACGGCAGCCCGTACGCGTCGTTGTAGCAGCCGGTGATGCAGACGTACCGGCCGCCGCGGCGCAGCTGCCGCGAATGCTCGGCGAACAACAGTCCGAGTTCGACGTACATGGTGGACTCGTTGTTCCAGATCGCCTGGAACGCGCCGGTCGGGAAGCCGGTGTCGAGCATGTTGCGCAGCTGGAAGCGCACCTGGTCGCCGGTGCCGCGCAGCCGCGCCTGTTCGCCCGCGAAGTCCACCTGGGTCTGCGAGATTGAGACGCCGTCGACCTCGCATCCGAACCGTGCCGCGGCGACGAGGCTGGACCCGCCGCGTCCGCAGCCCGCGTCCAGGACGCGGTCCGCGGGTCCCAGGGGGCCGAGGTGGTCGAGGAGGAAGTCGGCCTGCGCGCTCTCGAGGCGGTGCAGCTCGTTGATGATCTGGGTCTCGCGGATCTCCGGTGGGCTCTGCAGGACGGACCAGTCCACCTCGCCGATCCCGTAGTGGTGGTGGTAGATGCCGTCCACCTCGCCCAGGCGCAGGTTGACCGGGTTCCGCTCGGCGTTCCAGTAGTCGGCGACCGAGCGCTGGTACGGGCTGACGGGGAGTGCGGAGTCGTGGAGGGAGTCTTGGACGGACGTCATGCCGGCTCCTCGTGTGGGGGGATGTGATGGAGCTGCGGGTCATCGGCGGCCGGGACGCGGGGGCGTCCCGGCCGCCCGCGGTTCAGCGGTATCGACTACTCGTGCTGTGCCATTCGAAGCCCCCTCCCATCCATGACTGGGCTCCGCGCAGGAACCGTTGCAGCTCCACGGAGGGGACGGCGGCGAGCTTTTCCTGGCTCGTCTGGAAGTCCCGGACGAACCGGTTGTGCAGGCGCACGCACGTCTCGATCGCCTCGCGGAGCGTGCACTTCTCCTCCGCGACGACCCTTAGGACCAGGTTGTCCGCCTGCTCGTCGGCCGCCTCTCTGGCCACCGAGTGGAGGTCGTTGACGATGACGGCGGCCGTGCCCGCCTGCATCAGCGCGCGGTGAAAGTGCGGCTCGTAGAAGAGGTCGGCCGGGAGCGCGTAGCCGCCGACGACGTCGATCAGTGTCATGGACGTGTAGAAGCTGTCGTGCTGCCGGGCCGCGAGGTAGCGCCAGGCCGGCGGGAGCCCGCCGCTGTGGCGCCACGCGGCGTACGCCGTCCAGCTCACGTACATCTGGAATGTCGTGTTGCACACCCGCATGACCTGGGAAGGCGTGGCGTGGCGTCGCAGGTGTGCGGTCGCCGAATCGAACGCGACCAGGACGGGGTCGGCGCGCAGTGCCTCCTCGAGCGGGCCGGTGAACTCCCCGGCGGGCGGTGGGCGGTCCATCGCCGACATGACCAGCGCCAGCCGCGGTGGAAGGTCAATGGGCGTGGCCCCCAGCTCGCTCTCGTCGGCGTAGTAGTCGTCGCTCGCCCACCAGGCGGCGTTCACCTGGGCGGCGAGGAGCAACCGGTCAGGGTCGTCGGTGTCGGGGTGGGCGAGCATGGCGAGCCGGCCGAATCCGGTGCGGCGGAACGCGTCGAGCCGGTCGGCGTAGATGCCGGTCTCCTCCGCCCAGGCGACGAGGGCGTCGTTCACCTGGTCGCCGAGGTCGTCGTCGACGCGGACCGTCTCCGGGCAGTACAGCGGCGGGTACGAGCCGTCGCCCCACGGGCGTTCGGCGTATCCGGGGGTGGCGTAGGAGCCTGCCGCGGCCTCCTCGGGACAGGAGAGCGCGGGCCGCTCGACGCGCTCAGCCTCCGCTTCGGACTCCGGCGACGGGTCGGAGGCGGGTGGCCGGCCCGGCCGTTCCGGAGCGCCCGGTACGACGGAGCGGGTCTCCCGGACCGCCGTCCGCAGCGTGTCCGCCAGGCGGGCCGCCGACGTGCCGAGCCCCGTCGGGCCGGACGGCAGACCCAGCGGGGTCTCCGGCTCCACCGGAACGTGCTCCGCCATCACGAGCCGGGGGTCGCGATCTCGACGTTCTCCAGCACACCGAGCGCGTCGGGGACCAGCACCGCAGCCGAGAAGTAGGTGCTGACCAGGTACGACGTGATCGCCTTCTCGTCGATGCCCATGAACCGGACGTTCAGCCCCGGCTCGTACTCGTCTGGGATGCCCGTCTGGTGCAGGCCGACCACGCCCTGGTCGTCCTCTCCGATGCGCATCGCCAGGATCGACGACGTGTGGCCCGCGGCGATGGGGATCTTGTTGCAGGGGAAGATCGGTATGCCGCGCCACCCGGGGATCCGGCTGCCCTCCAGCTCGACGGGGTCGGGGTAGAGACCGCGCCGGTTGCACTCGCGCAGGAACGCCGCGATCGCCTTCGGGTGAGCCAGGAAGAACCGGGTGCTGCGGCGGCGCGACAGCAGCTCGTCCATGTCGTCGGGGGTCGGCGGACCCGACCGGGTCTGGAGCCGCTGGGAGTAGTCGGCGTTGTTCAGCAGCCCGAAGTCCGGGTTGTTGACCATCTCGTCTTCCTGCTTCTCGCGCAGCGCCTCGATGGTCAGCCGCAGCTGCTGCTCCAGCTGGTTCATCGGCTCGTTGTACAGATCGGTGACCCGGGTGTGCACCCGCAGCACGGTCTGCGCGATGCCCAGCTCGTACTCCCGTGGCGAGAGCTCGTAGTCGGCGTACGAGGCGGGCAGCGCATGCTCCCCGGCGTGGCCGGCGGCCAGCGCGATCTCGGCCTCACCGTGTTTGTTCTGCGGGACCTGTCGCACGGCGTGGAACCGCTCGACGTGAGCGGCGAGAGCGTCCGACCGGTCGAGCGTGGCGAGGAAGTCCTGCCGTGACAGAACCAGCAGCGAGCAGGCGGTCGCGGCGACGGCGCTGTGGTCCCAGGTGAAGTCCGGGTCCGTCAGCGCCTCGTACGAGAGGTAGCCGCCGTCGCCGACGGGAGGCAGATGGGTCGACTCGTCGAAGGCTCCCTCGCCTTCGCGGCGGAGCTTTCCGTGGGCGACCACGAAGAAGTCGTCGCCGCGCTGCCCGTGCTCGACGAGCGTCTCCCCGGTCGGCAGCTCCCGCTGCGTGAACCGGGAGGCCAGCTCGCCGAGCACCTCTTCGTCGTAGAACCCGGCGAAGGGCGGAACCTCCCGCAGTGTGGGCGGGATGACCTCCGCCCGGCGGGCTGTGCCGGCGATGCCGACGCGGCCTCCGCCCACCTTGTAGGTCATGCGCCGGTTGACCCGGTAGGCGCCGCCGGACACCTCCACCCAGGGCAGGACGCGCAGCAGCCAGCGCGAGCTGATCGCCTGCATCTGCGGTGGGGTCTTGGTGGTCGTCGCCAGGTTTCGTGCCGCTGCGGTGCCGAGAGTCTGTGGATACTGATCTTCTGTCGTGTAGATCGGCTCCCGCGATGACGATGGGCTCAAACCGAGACCTCCCTCTCGAGCGCGGACAGTGCGCTGACGGACCCTTGACCGTACCGAGGTGATCACGTGAAGTGATCGACCCGTGACCGAGCGTATGGCTGGGGTGTCGTAACGGGACACTCCCGGAAAGGGCACCCTTGCCTTACTGATCGCCTACGTCGCCGACGTCCCGGGCCGGCCGGTCGAATCGCGTGGAAGCGAGGACGGGACGCGGCTCAGCAGGGCTGGAGGTCGGGGAGTCTGCCCGCGAAGAAGGCGCCGGGAGGCACGCCCATCATGCTGCGGAAGTCGGCGGTCATGTGGGACTGGTCGTAGTAGCCGGCGGTCGCGGCGAGCTCTGCCAACCGGGAGATGCGGCCACACGTGAGTGCGTTGCGCAGGCGGGCGACGCGAGCGAAGGACTTGGGCGGCAGACCGGCGTCCTCGGTGAGCAGGCCACGGAGGTGGCGTTCGCTGACGGCCAGATGGCGCGCGAGATCGGGCAGGTGCGTCGGCCGCCGGGCCGACAACGCCGTGGCGGCGGCACGGACCAGGCGAGCACGGGCCGGGTCGACCGGCGACCGGGAGCCGATGTGGGCCCGCAGGGCCGCGTCGAGGTGGTCGCGGATGAGGCCGCGGTCACCGCCAAGGCGCGCCAGCCGTCGCTCGAGGCGGACCCCGGGGTCACCCCACAGATCGGCGAGCGGCATCACCCGATCCACCAGTTCGCTGATCGGCAGACCCAGCAGCGGCCGGGCCGCGCCGGGCGGTAGCCGGACCTTGAGGCAGATCGGCAGATCCTTGCCGACGTGATAGGCGGCCCGGGTGCGGGGGCCGACCACGACGAGATCGCTGCGCCCGGCCGCCGTCGTCCGGAACACCAGGGCGGTGGCGATATCGGGCGTATGGACGATCCCGTCGCCGGTGCCGCCACTCAGGTCATCGATCTTCTCGATCAACACGACAGGCCCCCAGCGGTCATGACCACACGCTACTGCGGGGGCGTGCCGATTCTTCCTATAGACGGCGGTCGCCCGCTGGCAGCGTGGTGTTCATGATCTTCATTACGGGTGCCACCGGCACCATCGGTCGAGAACTGATCCGGATACTGGCGGCCGGCGGAGAGAAGGTTCGCGCGATGACGCGGAACCCTGCGAACGCCACGTCGCTCCCGGCCGGAGTCGAGGTCGTACGGGCGGACTTCACCGACCCCGCGTCGCTGGCGAAGGCGGTGGAGGGCGCCACGGCGATGTTCATGCTCACCGCGCCGGGGCCATGGGTGGTTCAGCACGACGAGGCGATGCTCGCGGCGGCGCGTTCGGCGGGCGTGCGCACGGTGGTCAAGCTGTCGGCGATCGGCACCGGCGAGAAGACCGACGTCGAGGTCGGGGACTGGCATCTTCCCGGGGAGGAGGCGGTTCGGTCCAGCGGCCTGGCCTGGACGGTGCTCCGGCCGTCCAGTTTCGCCTCGAACGCGCTCCGCTGGGCCGACGCGATCCGAGCCGGCACGCCGATTCCGAACCCGATGGGGACCGGTGTCCAGGGCGTCGTCGATCCCGGAGACGTCGCCGAAGTGGCTGCGCGGGCACTGACCTCGCCGGACCACGACGGGCAGGTCTACACCGTGACCGGTCCGGAACTGCTCAGCGTTCCCGATATGGCCGAGCAGCTGGGCCACGTCCTCGGTCGCACCGTCGAGACGGTCCACCTGCCGCTGGATGACTATCGCGACCGGTTGAGCGCCGCCGGACTGGACCCCGCCTTCGTCGCGACCGCGGTGAACGGGGCGCGCCTCGTCGCGGAGGGCGGCAACGCCACCCTGACCGGTGACGTCGAACGTGTGCTGGGCCGACCGGCCCGTACCTTCTCCGCCTGGGCTCAGGGCCATCGCACCGCTTTCACCGGCTGAGCGGTGCGGCGATCCGCCGGGGATTGACGGCTAACACCGTTAGCCTTAGGCTAACGGTGTTAGCTTCACTTCTCTGGAGGGCCTGATGGACCAGCCCATCGCACCGACGCGCACCCCACACCCCGTCGTCCGGATCGGATGGCTCGCTCTCGCGCTCTTCTTCACGGCGTTCGCCGTGCTCGAAGCGGTCAACCACGGCGCTCTCGCGCTCGTCGCGGCCCTGCTGCTCGCGATCGCCCCCGACCTCACGATGCTCATCGGGGCATCCGAGGCCGGCCGCGGCCGTCTCTCCCCGCGCGCCGTGCCGTACTACAACGCCGCGCACCGCTTCTGGGTCCCGTTCGCCCTGCTCGTCGCCTGGATCTTCGCGCCGGTGGGCGGGCCTCCTGTCTTCGCCGCCGGTCTCGGCTGGCTCGCCCACATCGCCTACGACCGCGCCTTCGGGTACGGGCTGCGCGACCGGGACGGACGCCGGCGTGGCTGACCGGCTCTCGCCGCGGGCCCGGCAGATCGTCGCCGCGGCCCGCGAGCTGCTGGAGAAGGACGGCGCCGACGCGCTCACCATGCGGCGCCTCGCCGACCGCCTCGGCATCCGCGCGCCGTCCCTGTACAAGCACTTCCCGGACAAGGCCGCGGTGGAGGTCGAGCTCATCGCGGAGGGCATGGAGGAGCTGGCCCGCGCCCTCGAAGCGGCCGAGGCGACCGGTCCGGCCAAGGCGACCGGTCCAGCCGAGGCCGCCGGCCGAGTCGAGGCCGCCGACCCGGCCGACGTCATGGCGGGGCTCGGCGCCGCCTACCGCGCCTACGCGTTCGCCCACCCCCACCTGTACCGGTTGATGAGCGCGGGCCCGTTTCCCCGCGACCTGCTGCCGCCCGGCCTCGAGGACCGGACGGCGATGCCTCTGGTGCGGGTGGTCGGCGACCCGGACCGCGCCCGGGCGGCATGGGCGTTCGCGCACGGAATGGTGATGCTCGAACTCGACGGCCGCTTCCCACCCGGCGCGGACCTGGGCCCGGCCTGGCGCGTAGGGCTCACGGCGCTCGTCCGGCCCGTCTGAGGGCTACCCCGCGTGGCGTTCGGCGACGCGTTGCTTGAGGAGGCCGACGAGTATGTGGTTGACCGCGAGCATGAGGTCCTCGAAGTGGAAGTTGTTGTCGTTCTTGCCGACCTGACCGGGGAACCTCGAGGTGCCGGGGACCACCAGGCACACCTCGGCCAGTTCCCGGCACCTGCCGCCGTCGCCCTTGGTCATGGCGAACGTCTTGGCGCCCGCGTCGACGGCGACCTGCAGCGCCTTCGTCACGTTCACCGAGTTGCCGCTCCCGGAGTAGGCCATGACCAGGTCCTTGGCGGTGACGACGGGCGCGAGGGACGCCGCGAACATGTCCTCGACGCCGAGGTCGTTGACGAGCCCGGTCAGCTCGGCGGCCGACGAGCACAGGTTGACGAACGACAGCCGCTCGACGTCCGCCGGGAGGGGCCGCGTCTTGTCCTCCGTCACGAACGGATGGTGCTTGAAATCGCAGTAGGCGTGGTCGACGGTGCCGGCGTTCCCGCCGTTGGCCATGGCGTAGACGGTGCCGCCGTCGTCGTACGTCTCGAACAGCATCGCGGCGGCCCGCTCGATGACGGCGACGGGGAGCAGCTCCAGGATGCGGCGCTTCTCGGTGAGGTACAGCTCGATGGTCTCGGCGAGGTTCATGACCGGCCGCCCGCGTGCTCGGAGTCGATGCGGCCGTGCCCACGCCCCGCGTCGTCCTGCCAGCGGATGACGTCGTCGAGCTCGGGGGTGGAGACCTCGATGGACGTGTAGTCCGTTCGTGCGATCACCCGGTGCAGCTCTCCCGGCGGATTGGTCCAGCCCGTACGAGGACGGTGGACGGTGGTGGTCAGCCTCCCCAGGTCGATCACCGCGCTCAGGTCGTCGGGCGCGGTGGCACCGGTCAGCACCGTGGCCTCTCCCTCGATGACGTAGTTGGTCTCCAGCTTCTGCCGGTGGGACTGCAGGGACGACTGGTGGCCCTCGGTCATCCGGATGCGTTTCAGCGCGTACGGGACGCCGGGGAGATTGTGGGTGTACCAGACCTCACCGCCCCAGGGCTTGTCCACCGTGTAGTCCGAGACGTCCGGACAGCGGCAGCCCCTCGCGCCCTCCGGCTCGGTCATTTCTCTGGTCTCTCCAAGGACGGAGCCGGCCTCGACGAGGACCGCCGGTTCGGGGCCGACGCCCACGATCCGGTGGACGCAGCCCGGAAGGGCGTGCCAGCCGTCCAGGTGGCCGTACGTCCTCGACCCGATCGCGTCCTCCAGACGCACCCGGCCGGCGATGACCACGAAGCTCCGGTGGTCGCGCGGATGGGACCGGAACGGGGTGGCGCGTCCGGCCGCCACGGTGTGCTCGGCGAACAGGTACGCCCCTTCGGCGGCCTGGTCGGCGAGCCGGCTGATGTGTCCGTAATCGGTGTCGATCACGGTCGTCTTCATCGTCGTGCTCCCATCATGCGGTCGAGCCAGCTGTTCGCGTCCTGCTCGCGCAGCGACCGTCGTGCCGCCGCCCGGCCTGCGGGAACGTCGCCGGCGGCCATCGCGTCGAGCATCGCCGAGGCGGTCGCCTCGACATCGAACGGGTGTACGGGCGTCACGTGGTCGGCCAGCTGCTCGTAGGCGCCCGCGTTGACCGAGAGCAGCAGCCGGGCGCGCTCGCCGAGGAAGAGGGCCTCCTTGGCGACGAGGTTCATGCCGTCGAACGTCGGATTCACCACCATGACATCGGCCCCCGACAGGGCGGCGACGACGCAGTTGCGCGTCGTGGCGGGATCGGGATAGATCAGCGAGACGGCGGGCCGGCCGGGCGCGCCGAACCGCTCGTTCAGGTCGGCCACCATGCCCTCGCACTCGCGCTGGAGCGCCAGGGTGCGCTCGGTCGGGCGGCCCGGCGGGGTGGCCACCGCGCAGAACCACCACTCTCCGGCGAGCCCGGGCTCGCGCTCCAGCAGGTTCCGGTACGCGGTGAACCCGCGTGGCAGGTTCTTCCACAGGTCGATGCGGTCGGCCCGGACGATCATCCGCCGCCCACGGCCCTCGCGGTCCAGCCGGCCGCGCCACTCGGCGGTGGCCGGCTCGTCGAGCAGCCGTTCCACCGCCGCGACGTCCAGTGGGAACGGGGCGACGACGACCCGGGTCCGGTACCCGTCGTACGTCACGCCGTCATCGTCGACGGCGCAGCCGGGCAGGTAACGGGCACAGCAGCCCAGGAAGGCCCGCGCCCACCGGGTGCAGTGGAAGCCGATCACGTCGGCGCACAACAGGCTCGCGAGGATCCGGTCCCGGATGTACGCGGGGAGGACGCCGAAGTAGTCGGGCTCGCACCAGGGCAGCCCCTGGAAGAACGCGACCCGGCCGCGCCGCCCTCCACGCCGTCCGAGCATCTCCGGGACCAGGAACAGGTGGTGGTCGTTGACCAGGACGAACTCGTCCGGTGACCCCGTCATGAGCGTGGCCACCCTGTCGGCGTACGCGCGATTGACCGCCTCGTAGCCGGACCAGGCCTCCGCGAGCCGCCCGTCCGGCTGCCGCGAAGTGTCCAGCAGATAGTGGAACAGCCACAGCAGCAGGCGTACGCCGATGGTCTCGTAGTGCCGGTCGACCATGTCGCGCGGCAGGCGCAGCCGGTGCAGCGTCACCTCGCCGGGCAGCCGGGTCACCTCAACGGATCCGTCGCCGGGCACGCCCGACGGCGTTCCGCCACCGTGCGGCCAGGTCGCCTGGACGCGGCCGTCGGCGAGGGCGGCCGACGGCGTTCCGTCACCGGGCGGCCAGGTCGCCTGAACGGAGCCGCCGGGCACGGCCGACGGTCCGTCGCCGGGCGCGCCCACGGGTGTTCCGTCGCCGGGCGGCCAGGTCGCCTGGGTGGGTCCGTCGGCGAGGGCGGCCGACGGCGGGGCGCCACCGGGTGGCCGCGTCACTTCGACGGAGCCGTCGCGGGATACGGCCGACGGTGTCCCTCCGCAGGGCCGCCGGGTCACCTCGACGGAGACGTCCCCGCGAGAGGGTCCGGAGGGGCCGTCGACGGGCATCGTGCATACCCAGTCGCCCCCGTGCTCGCCGAGCAGGGTCGCTAGCAGCGGCACCAGGCCGCCGGGCGAGCGGGGCAGCAGGCCCGCGCCGTCCTGCCACCGTGGCGCGCTGTTGCTGCAAACGATCAGTCTCACTCGGGACCCTCTGCTCGGCATCGGCGGGCTCATCGCGCGGTCTCCTGAAGGAAGGCCGCGATCCCCGCGGCGTCCAGCCGGTATCGGCGGTAGAGGTCCTCTGGCGGTCCGGCCTGGCCGTAGTCGGGGACGGCGAGCACGTCAAAGCGGGGCCGGTCGGGCAGGCCGAGCACGATGCGGCCCAGTTCGTCGGCGAGGCCGCCGACGACGTGGTGGTCCTCGACCACGACCGCCCGCCGGTGCGCGCCGACCAGACGTGCGACGGTCGCCCGGTCCACCGGCAGCGACGACACATTGACCACCGTCGGCCTGACGCCCTCCGCGGCGAGCCGGTCGGCCGCCTCCACGGCGACCGGCACCGTACCGCCCATCGCGAAGACGACCACGTCGGTGCCCTCGCGCACCACGTGCGGGACACCGAACCGGAACCGGTATCCGTCCCCGTGCACCTCCGGCTGCGGCTGACGGCACAGCCGCAGGTAACTCGGGCCCCGCCCAGTGGCGAGGTGGGCCATCATCTGCCAGGTCTCGGCGCCGTCGGCCGGGTGGAACACCTGGACGTTCGGCAGCGTGCGCATCAGCGCCAGGTCCCGGAGCCCCATCTGGGTCGGCCCGTCCCGTCCGATCGCCAGCCCGGCGTGGGTGCCGACCAGGACCACGCCCGCGTCGTTGAGCCCCACCGTCTGGAAGATCTCCAGGAACTTGCCGGTCAGGAAGTGGCCGAAGCTCGCGACGAACGGCCGGAACCCCTCCTGCGCCAGCCCGGCGGCCAGCCCGATGGCGTTGGCCTCCGCGATACCGCACTCGAAGAACCGGTCCGGGAACTCCTCCTTGAAAGGCAGCGTCCGGGTCGCCTTGGCGAGGTCGCAGTTGACGACGACGACGTGGTCGTACTCACGGGCGATCTCGACCAGCGCGGTGCCGAACCAGTCCCGCGTCGACGTCATGCCACCCCCTGACGGAGGGAACGCCCCCCGGCAAAGACCAGGCCCAGGCCCTCGCTTCGCTCGGGTCATATGCCGACCTCCAGGAGGGTCTCCAGGAAGTCGACCGCCGCCGCGTACTCCGCCGCCGACGGGAGATCGCCGTGGCTGCCGTTCATGAGGACGCGTCCGGGGCCGAGCCGCCCCTTGCGGGTGTGGGCGATGATCGCCGACGGCCCGCCCGTGGCGCGTCGCCGGAACGCGTCGCGCAGCGCGCCGTGGTCGTGGCCGTCCACCTCGTCGACCTGCCAGCCGAACGCGCGCAGCTTGTCGGGCAGCGGGTGCAGCGGCAGGATGTCGTCGACGGCGCCGTCGCTCTGGCTCCCGTTGTGGTCGATGATCGCCACCAGACCGGGCACCCGGTGCGCTCCGGCGTACATGAACGCCTCCCAGACCTGACCCTCCTGGCACTCTCCGTCGCCCAGCAGGCAGTACACGGTGGAGTCCCGGCCGTGGAGCCGCTTGCCGAGGGCACGGCCGACGGCCACCGACAGGCCCTGGCCGAGTGCCCCGGTGCTGACGTCCACCAGGTCGAGCCGTGTACGGTCCGGGTGACCCTGCAACCGGCTGTCCAGGGCGCGCAGCGTGCCGATGTCCTCGGCGGGCAGGTCGCCGTCGACGATCAGGGCGGCGTACCAGGCCGGGGCCGCGTGTCCCTTGGACAGGACGAAGACGTCGCCTGCGGACGGGTCCGGCGTCCAGTCCATCTGGTCGAACTTGAGCACGCTGATGATGTCCGCGCAGGACAGGGACGAGCCGGCGTGCCCGGATCCGGCCCGGTGGATCATCTCCAGCAGGACGAGTCGGCACCGGGTCGCGAGGAGGGCGATCCGGGCGGCGTCGGCACGTTCGGCCGGCCCGGCGACCACTCCCTTACCGCGCATCGGCGCTCCCATTGGCGTCCGCCGTGGTCGCGGGCCCGGTGCTCCCGTTGGCGTCTGTGGCGGTCGTGGGTCCGGTGCTTCCGTTGGCGTCCGCCGCGGTCACCGGCCCAGCGCCTCCGCTGGCGTCCGCCGCGGTCACGCGTCTGGTGCTCCCGTTGGCGTCCGCGGCGCCGGCGCTCTCGTTCGCGTCCACGGCGATCAGTAGTCCGGCGATGTAGTCGGAGACCGCAGTGATGGTCGGCTGCCGCCACAGCAGAGTGGTCGGCAGCGAGCAGCGGAACCGTTTCTCCAGCCGACGCCGGACGACGACCGTGAGCACGGAGTCCAGCCCCTGCTCGACCAGCGGACGGTTGGGCGAGAGGTCGGTGGGGTCCAGCCGCATCTCCTTGGCGATCTGCGCACCGACCTCCTCGATCAGCACGGCGCGCAGCTCTTCCGGGCTCAGATGGGCGTACGAATCGGCGGGCCGAGAGCCGTTCGCCGTCGTGTCCCCGGTGGACGGGGCGTCGATCACCGGGTACCGAAGGCCCGACAGCCAGGCGACGACGGCGCGGCCCTCATCGGTCGCGTCCGTCACGCGTACCTGGACGGTGTCGGTCCGCTCCGGGTCGAGCCACACGTCGATGTGCACCGCGTCCGGTGGCTCCCCGACAGTGACCAGCCGGTCCACGTGGGTCACCATGCGCAGCAGCGGATCGCCGGGGAACGCGCTCGGCGCGACCGACATGGCGGCGTCCAGCACGGGGGCCCAGGTGGCGGCGGGCCCGCACCGTACGCGGGCGCGCAGCGCGCCATGGCCGCGCAGGAGTTCCTCGACGGTCCACGCGAACCCGGTGCCGGGCACGCCGACGGCGGCCAGCCGCTCCGTGACCGAGCCGGGGTCCGCCGAGGTGAGCGGCAGGACCGGCGGCGCCGGCGGTTCGCCGAGGTCGGCGGGCACGACACCGGTGGCGATCATCTGCCAGGCCGCGTCCGGATCACCCGCGGTACGGGAGGCCAGCCGCAGCCCGGCCTCCTGCCGTACGACCTGGACCTCGCGGCGGTCGGCGGTCAGCAGCGGCGCCGACATCGTCACCTCGCCGAGCGCCTGACCGCCGGACGCGGCGAAGAACGTGGTCGCCAGCACGGCGGCGGGCACGATCTCGACACCCTCGATGGCGTGGCTGCCGGGATAGGGCCGGGTCTGGTCGTCCAGGGCGGTCCGCCAGAGCCGGATGCCGGTGCCGGCGAGGTCGATCGCGTCGCCGATCAGGGTGTGCGCGTCCGGGTCGTGGCCGCGGCCACCGGCGTCGGGGGCGGACGGCGGGCGCCAGTGCCGGCGGCGCTGCCACGGATAGGTGGGGAGTGCGGCCGGCCCGCCGGCCGGCTGGAGACGGCGCCAGTCCGGCGCGACGCCGGCGCAGTGCGCGGCGGCCACACTGGCGAGGAGGGTGGCGCGCGCGGGCCGGTTCCGGCGCAGCGACGAACCGACGAACACGTCCTCGTGCCCGACGGTGGACAGCGTCTCCAGCAGCGAGTGGGTCACCACCGGATGCGGGGAGACCTCCACGAAGGCCCGGTACCCGTCGGCCGCCGCCGCCGTGACGGCGTCGGCCAGGCGTACCGGCCGGCGCAGGTTGGTCGCCCAGTACGCGCCGCCGAAGCCGGGCGTCGCCCGCGGATCGTCCAGCGCCGTCGAGTAGACCCGGAGCCGCGGGGCGGCGGGAGTCAGGTCGGCCGCGGCGCCGATCAGGTCGGCCAGCAGCGGATCCATCTGCGGCCCGTGAAACGCCACGTCCGAGGCGACCCGGCGGGCGGGGACGCCCCCCTCGAGCCAGCCGGCCAGTACCTCCGCGACGGCGTCAGGGTCACCGGAGACGACCGTCGATCCGGGCGACGAGGCGATCGCGGCGACCACATCGGTACGGCCCGCGAGCCGCTCCGCCGCGTCGGCGAACGGCAGCTGCACCATGGCCATCGACCCGCGGCCCGCGACCCGCCGCAGCAGCTTGGACCGCCGGCAGATCAACCGGGCACCGTCCAGGCGGCTCAGCGCGCCGGCCGTCACGGCTGCGGCGATCTCGCCGACCGAATGACCGATCACCGCGTGCGGGCGCACACCGTACTCGCGCCACAGCTCGACCAGGCCGAGCTGCATCGCGAAGATCATGGTCTGGATCCGGTCGACCTCCGTCAGGTCCCCGCCGGTGAGCGCCTCGCGCGGGGAGAAACCGATCTCCGCGGCGAACACCGGCTCCAGTTCGTCGACCACGGCTGCGAACGCGGGCTCGGTCGCCAGCAGTTCCCGGCCCATGCCGGCCCACTGCGAGCCGTGCCCGGAGAACACGAACACCGGTCCGGGGCCGGGATCGGTGAGCACCCGGCCGGTGGTCACCGCGTCGTGCGGGGCGCCGGACGCCAGGGCGCGCAGGCCGTCGGCGAGCGCCGCGGAGTCCTCGGCGGCAACCACCGCCCGCTCCGCCAGGTGGGCCCGGCGCAGCGCGAGCGTGTGCCCGACCTCGGCGACCGGAAGGTCACCGGCCACGTCGGCGAGGGCGCCGGCGGCCTGCCGCAGCGCGGCCCGCGACGCGGCGGAGACGGGGAACAGTGGGCCCGCGGTCTCCTTGGCGACGGGTGAGGACAGGCCTGCGGTCCCCTCGGCCGCAGGCGACGCCGGCGGTGCCTGTTCGAGGACGACGTGGGCGACGGTGCCGCCGTAGCCGAAGGCGGAGACGGCGGCGCGGCGCGGGTGCGCGGAGCCGGGCCACGGCGTCGGCGCGTCGACCACGCGCAGCCCGGCGCCCGCCCAGTCCACGGCCGGGGTGGGGGTGTCGAGCCGACTCGGCGGCAACTCGCCGCGGTCGAGCGCGAGGACCGCCTTGACCAGGCCGGCGATGCCGGCGGCGCCCTCCAGGTGGCCGATGTTGGACTTCGCCGAGCCGATCAGGCAGGGCCGGTCCGCCGGCCTGCCCACGCCGTACACGCTGCCCAGCGCGGCCGCCTCGAGCGGGTCGCCGACCGCCGTGCCGGTGCCGTGCGCCTCGACATAGCCGACGGTGCCGGGCTCGACGCCGGCCTGCCGCAGGGCGCGGCGCATCACGTGCTCCTGCGCCTGGCCGCACGGCGCCATGATGCCCACGGTGCGGCCGTCCTGGTTGACCGCGCTGCCGCGGATGGTCGCGAGGACCCGGTCCCCGTCCCGCAGGGCGTCGGCGAGTCGCTTGAGCACCACGACCGCCGCGCCCTCGCCCCGCCCGTACCCGTCGGCCGCGGCGTCGAATGACTTGCTCCGCCCGTCGGGCGCCAGGGTGCCGGCGGCGTCCAGGGTGAGCGTCTCGCCAGGGGAGAGGATGAGGTTCACCCCACCGGCCAGCGCGACGTCGCTCTCCCCGGCCCGCAGCGCCTGAACGGCCAGATGCACGGCGACCAGCGACGCCGAGCAGGCGGTGTCCACCGCGAGGCTCGGGCCGCGCAGGTCCAGCGCGTACGAGACGCGGTTGGCCACCGCGCAGGTCGCCGCGCCGATCCCGGTCCACGCCTCGATGTCGGGCAGGTCCTCCAGCAGCCGGTGCCCGTAGTCGCCGGTGCAGACCCCGACGTACACGCCGGCGTCGGTGCCGGCGATCGCGTCCGGCGATACTCCGGCGTGTTCCAGCGCCTCCCACGCGGTCTCCATCACGAGGCGCTGCTGCGGATCCATCAACTCGGCCTCGCGCGGCGACAGCCCGAAGAACTCCGCGTCGAAGCCGGCCACGTCCTCCAGGAAGCTCCCGCGCGGGACGGTGCGGCGGACCGCCGCGGCGTACGCCGGGCCACGGTCGGCGTAGTCCCGCCAGCGGTCGGCCGGCGCCGGCCCGCTCGCGTCCCGCCCCTCGCGCAGCAGGTCCCAGTAGGCGCCCGGGGAATCGGCGCCGCCAGGCAGGCGGCAGCCGATCCCGATCACCGCGATCGCCTCGGCCGGTCGGTCCATCACGCATCGCCTCCTCGTGTTCGCGCCCACACGGGCGTCTCGATCACCTCCACGACGGCGGCGGAGATGGTCACTCCCGGTCCGTAGGCGAACATCAGCAGATGGTCACCGGGACCCAGCTCGCCGGTGCGGACCAGTCGCTCCAGCGCGAGCACCTGGTCGCTCGCCCCGCAGTGCCCGATGGTCCGGCCGAACTCCCACGTCGAACGGGACGCCGGGATCTCCAGCCGGATCTCGCAGACCTGCTCGGCGATGTCCCGGGAGGTGTTCATGCACGCCACCCGCGTCACGTCGGCCGCCTTGATCCCGGCCTCCGACAGCGCCTGGTCGATCACCCCGGCCATCCGCTCGTCCAGCGTCACCAGCACTCCCGTGCCGTCGCCCTCGACGACGGCGCGCCGCCGGAACTCGTCGTTGTGGGCCGCGAAGTCCACCCGGCGGCCCTCGGTGATGCCGGGCGGGAACAGGGGCTCGGCGCAGCGGTGCATCTCCTCGGCCTGCGACACCGACACCGTGCACACCGACGCCAGCCGGGCGAACCCCGGCTCGGTGTCGAGCACGAGCGCGCTGCCCGCGTCACCGGCGACCGCCCCGGGCAGCATCCGCCAGCGGTCGACCAGCGGAGTGCCGTAGTTGTCGGCGGCGACCAGCAGCGCGGCCCTGCGGCCCGGCACGGCCCGCAGATGGCTCGCTGCCAGCTCCAGCGCCGCGAACATGCCGTTGCAGCCCTGCCTCAGCTGCGTGGACAGCACCCCGTCGCCGACCAGGTGGCGTTGCACGTACGCCTGCGGGGGCCAGCCCTCCGGCCCCTGATGCCAGGTCGAGACGTACAGCAGGAGGCCGAGGTCGGTGGGGGATCGGCCACTGCGGGCGAGCGCGCTCCGTGCCGCGCGCAGCGCCATCTCCGGCGCCGGGACGTCACCGGCCACCGCGACGGAGGCCAGACCGTACAACTCGACCTCGTCCGAGGTGTACCGGCCGGCCGCCACGGCGTCCTCCACCGTGACCGTGCCGGGAACGCACGACCCGACCCCGCTGATGAACATGTCCGCCGTCTCCACGCCCGCCTCCTCGAACTCGACCGTCGACGTTTCGCCCGCTCAGCGGCGGGTCACGCGTACTCCTCCGGAATGCCGAGGATCCGCAGTACGGCGCAGGCCATGGTGGTGCCGGCTCCGAGCCCGACGAGCAGCACGTGGTCACCGGCGGCCAGCGCCCCGGTGGCCAGCAGGTGGTCGAGGGCGACGAACTGGTCGCCGACCCCGAGGTGCCCGATGCCCGCGCCGTACTCCCAGGTGCTGTCGGCGAGGGTCAGCCCGAGCCAGTTGAGTCCCCGGTGTTCCAGGTCGTCCCAGCGCCCGTGCGGGAACGCCACGCGCGCCACGTCGTCGAGCGTGATGTCCGCCTCCTTGAGGGTGCGGTCGACCAGCTCGATCAGCGTCTTCTGGATGGCCAGCATGACGCTCGCGCCGTCCCCTTCGATCAGCCGCTTGCGGAACTCCACGTTGCGCGCGGCGAAGTCCAGCGGCCGGCCGACGGTCGCGTCCGGCGGGAACATCGGCACGCCGCCGTCGTTGACCGCCTCCGCCTCCGGCAGCACGGTCACGTTGACCGACCGCACCTCGGCGAACCCGGTGTCCGTCGTGACCAGCAGCGCGCATCCGGCGTCACCCAGCACGCAACCCTCGATCGCCCGCCACCGGTCGACCAGCGGAGTGCCGTGGTTGTCCGCGCCGACCAGCAGCGCGGTGCCGCCGTCCGGCCGCAGGTATCCGGCGGCCAGTTGCAGCCCGCTGAACAGCCCGCAGCATCCGTTCCGGAGTTCGACGCCCAGGACGTCGCCGCCCACCAGGTGCTGCTGGAGGTAGTACTGCGGCTCCCAGCCCTCCGGACCCTGGTGCCAGACGTCGCTGTAAAGCATGAGGTCGAGGTCGCGCGGTGACATCCCGCCGGACCGCTCGAACGCGTGCCGGGCGGCGCGGAGCGCCAGCTCCGGGGCCGGCAGGTCGCCGGCCACCGCCGCGCCGCCGAGACGGAAGTACTCGATCTCGTCCGCCGGGTAGCGGCCCTCGGCGGCGGCCGTCTCGATGGTGACCACCGGTGGCAGATGGACGCCGATACTGCGCAGGTACATGTCGGGTGTGCGCATCTGTCTGTCCCTCCTTCGGCGCGGACGCGGCGGCGCGGTGACCTCGCGCTACCGGGCGTCGGACATCGAGACGGGGCCCGCCGCTCCGTCGCGGAGCAGCAGCATCGGATCGCTCAACTCGTACAGGCCGCACATCGGCGGGCAGGGCTCGTAGCCGAGGAGCCGCTGGACGTCCTCGGGGTACGTGCGGACCACCTCCAGCGGCACGGACAGGTACTGGTTCTCCTCCTGCCGGAGGTTGCCGAGGTCCAGGGCGTACGACAGGCCGGTGCGGGGCGTGTCGGAGGCGTTGACGCCGGCACCGTGGTACGTACTGCCGAGCCACAACATCGCGGAGCCGGCCCGCATCGCGGCGGGGACCGCCTCGTGGTCGCGGGGTGCCCGCTCGTCGTCCCACAGGTGGCTGCCCGGGATCACGCGGGTGGCGCCGTTGACCGCGGTGAACTCGCTCGCGGCCACCATGACCTGGACCCGGCTCTCCGGGCCCGGGTGGGTCCGCAGGTGAGCGGTGTCGTCCCGGTGCAGCCCCTGGAGCGGCACCCCCGGCGAGATCTGGATCGCCCGGGAGATGCCGAGCTGGATGGTCGGGACGAACTCCACGCGCTGCTCGCCGAGCCAGGCCCGCACCGGGCGCTGCAGGAAGTGCCGTGCCACGCCGAGGAAGTGCGGCTGCCGCAGGATCGGGACCGAGTGCGCCGTCCGGCGGACCAGTCCCGGCAGGATCCGGGTCTTCTCGCCGACCAGCCTCCCGTCGCCGTCCGCCTGGTGTTCCAGGGCCGGTCCGAGGTCGTTCCAGAGCCCTCGGAGCGTGGCGGCGTCGACGAAGTCCTCGACGATCACCGCGCCGTCGCGGTCGACCACCTTGATGGCCTCGTCGACCGGCGCCGCCGCCGGGAGTGTGGTCAGCTTGGTATCACTCATTCCGCCTCCGGGAGCGTGTTCGTTATGGACCTGCGCGGTCATGCCGCGGGCGGGCCGAACCAGCGGGCGAGGGCGTCCGGCAGCGACGCCGGGTCGGCGGGAGTGCTCCAGGCGACGAAGCCGTCCGGCCGGATCAGCAGGGCGTCCGCCGGTGGTTCGTCGCACTCGGCGGTGACGATGTCGACCCGATCGGACCAGGGCTCGGCGAGGGCGCGGACCCCGGGGCCGGCGCCGAGGTCGAGCAGCAGCGCCCGCCCGGTGCGCTGCAGTTCCGCGACCCGTACGGTGCCGTCGGCGAGCCGCAGCCGCAGGTCCGGGCTGTAGCGCCCGACCAGGGGACCGGTGAGCGCGGGATCGCCCATGTCATAGCCGATGTGCAGGTCGTCGATCAGGGAGGTGAGCTGATGATTCGCCTCGTCCCGGAGCAGCAGCTCCCGGAGCAGCCGGCGCAGCGCGTCGACGTGGGGGCCGGGCCGCATCAACGCGATCGAGGCGCGCTGGATCTCCAGGGTCTGCGCGCCGATCGGATGCCGCTCGGAGGTGTAGGTGTCGAGCAGGTCGTCGGTGCACCAGCCCCGCGCGACGGCGGCGAGCTTCCAGCCGACGTTCAGCGCGTCGCCCAACCCGAGGCGCAGCCCTGGACCGCTCCAATGCGAGTGGACGTGCGCGGCGTCGCCGACCAGCAGGATCCGCCCGCTGCGGTACGTCTCGGCCTGCCGCGCGTTGTCGGTGAACCTGGTGATCTTCTTGACCTCGGTTACCGTCACCTTGGTACCGCTGAGCCGGCGTAGCGAGCCCTGGAACTCCTCCAGCGTGATGGGGGCGTCCCGGTTCACCGGCGGGCCGTCGAACTCCAGCGTGATGAACCGGGGCGGACCCTCCTCGTACACCAGGAGCCCGCAGTCCTTGCGGAACCAGCCCGGCAGGTGGAAGTCGAGGTCGTCGATCTCGGCGAAGGCGCGGTAGCCGGTGGTGATCCCGTCCGTCCCCGGGAAGGCGACGCCGGACAGCTTGCGGACCATGCTCCGGCCGCCGTCGCAGCCGGCGAGCCACTCCGCCTCCATCACGTACGGCCCGTCCGGACCGTCGACGTCGAGGCGCACCCGGTCGTCGTCCGGCGTGAACCCGGTGACGGTGTGGCCGCGCCGGACCTCGACGCCGAGCTCGGCCGCGCGCCGTGCCAGGTCCATCTCCAGCAGCTGCTGGGGCACCAGCAGGTCGGGCGACTCCGGCCGCAGGAGGAACATGCTGGCGAAATGCCGGGCGCCGGGGAACTCCTTGGGCAGCAGGCTGTCCGGCCGCCGCTCGCCCGCGTCGATCCGGGTCTGTTGCTCGGCGGTGGGCGGCGTGATGGGGGTCTCGGCCACCCCGAGCATCAGGCCGCGGCGGTCCATGATGTCGACGGCTCGCCCGGTGATGCCCTCGGCCTTGGGACGCCACTCGACCTCGGGGAGCCGTTCGAACACCACCACCGGCACGTCGTGAAGCGCCACCTCGCAGGCGAGCATGAGCCCCACCGGCCCACCGCCGACAACCGCTACCTGGGCATCCCGAACCGCCATTAAGCACCCCTGTTCAGAGATGACAGTGAGCTTGCTGGGAGAGTCGTCAGGTCCTCCATCACGGGCCGGTTGAAATTAGGGCGGCCGGTGGGACCTGAGAGTTGACAGATGTGCCTGTTCGGTCAGCGCCGATGCTAATCGGACGGTACGGAACTGACTAGTGGTGTCATTTTTTCGATTCGTCATGCATAATCAGCGGCTGATGATCATCGGGGCGCCGGAGACGTCTGCTCGGCGCCGAGGCGGGAGGTGGCCGGATGAGCGATGGCCCGAGTGCCCGACCATTGGAGACCGATGCCCGACCGTTGGAGACCGATCGGCCGACCCCCTTCGACCCGCCCGTCGAGCTGCGAAAACGGCCACCGCTGAGTCGGCTGGCCTACCCGAACGGGCACCTCGGCTGGGTCGCAACCGGATACTCCGTCACCCGGGCGATCCTGTCAGATCCGCGCTTCAGCACCCGTCGGGAACTGCTCCACCAGCCGGTCGGCGAACGCGCGGAGGAACGTCCCACGCCCGCGGAGCCGGGCATCTTCCCGCACATGGACCCTCCCGAGCACACGCGGTATCGCCGCCTGCTGAGCCGCCACTTCAGCCCCCGGCGCGTCGCGGAGCTGACGCCGACGATCCGCCGGTACACCGAGCGGGCACTCGCCGACATGGCGGACGGCGGGTCGCCCGCCGATCTCGTCGCGGCGTTCGCCGTGCCGATCCCGGCCCTGGTCATCTGCGAACTGCTGGGCGTGCCGGTGGAGGACCGGCAGGCGATCCAGGCGGCCACCGCAGTGATGAACGACCTGGATTCCACGCCTGAGCGGGCGGTCGAGGCGGTGATGTCGATCACAGGGACGGTACGCCGCCTGGTCGCGCGTCTCCGCGTCGGGCCGGCGCCATCGGGCGACGGGTTGCTGGCGCACGCGGTGGCGACCGGGGACCTGACCGACGACGAACTCACCAACCTCGGCATGGTGCTACTGGCCACCGGACACCTACCGACGTCGAGCATGCTGTCGCTCGGGTCGTTCGTGCTGCTGACCGAACCGGCCCAGCGGGCCCGTCTGACCGGGGACCCGGCCCTCGCCGACCGAGCGGTCGAGGAACTGCTGCGCTACCTGTCGATCCTGCAGTTCGACGTACGCCGCACCGCGCTGGTCGACGTCGAGATCGACGGCCACGTCATCGCGGCCGGCGAGACGGTCGTGCTCGCCCTGCCGGTGGCCAACCGCGACCCCGAGCGCTTCACCGACCCGGACACTCTGGACCTGGCCCGTTCCGGGACCGGGCACCTCGCCTTCGGCCACGGCGTCCACCAGTGTCTCGGGCAGCAACTCGCGCGTGCTGAGCTGCGCATCGCGCTGACCGCCCTCTTCGACCGTTTCCCCGACCTGCGCCTCGCCGTGCCACCGGCCGAGGTGCCGACCCGTGACCGGATGGCGGTGTACGGGGTGGACCGGCTGCCGGTCGCCTGGGGTCCCGCCGTCGACATTCACGCCTGAGCGTACGCATGTCCGACGCCGCGTCTCCGAAAGAAGGGACGAGAGATCTGACATTAGGTATTACGAGGTGAACGATATGTGCATTCATCGGACCACTCACTATGCGTGCCGATGAAAATACTCCCCGGGCGGTTCCGAGGGCGGAAAAGCGCGAATAATGAACGTTATTCGCATTACAAGGGGAACTGTGATGAGCGCACCCGAGGATGACATGTTCGCGCCACCGGCCTTTCCGATGGAGCGGACCTGCCCGTTCGCTCCGCCGGCCGAGTATCGGCGGATGCGCGCCCGTGCGCCGCTCGTCCGCGCCGACCTGCCCAACGGAGCGCCGGTCTGGGCGGTCACCCGTTACGCCGAGGCGCGGCAGATCCTCAGCGACCCCCGGATCAGCTCGAACACCGGACGACCCGAACGGCCGCGCGGGCCCGACGACGATCGCCCCGACGACGGCTTCTTCATCGACCTGGACCCGCCCGAGCACGGTAAGTACCGGCGGATGCTGATCTCGGAGCTGGGCACCCGTCAGGTGACCGCCATGCGACCGCGCATCCAGCGGATCGTCGACACGGCGATCGACGAGATGCTGGAGAACGGGCCGCCCGCCGACCTCGTCGAGTCGTTCGCGCGCCCGGTCTCGGCACGCGTCATCTGCGAGTTGCTCGGCGTTCCGGCCGGAGACCACGGGTTCTTCGAGTCCCGGCTCCGGATGCTGGCCGTGATGAGAATCGACCCGCGGTCCCCCCATGCCTCCCGGGACGTTCGCGGCTACCTGCGCGACCTCATCCACCGCGCCGAGCGTGAACCACAGGACGGCCTCATCGGACGGCTGGCCGCCAGGTATCTGCCCACCGGGGAGCTGACCACCGACGCTCTGATCAACGTCGGTTTCCTGCTGCTGCTCGCGGGCTATGAGTCACCCGCGAACATGATCTCACTGGGCGTGGTGACGCTGCTGGAGCACCCGGAGCAGCTCGCCGCGTTGCGCGCCGATCCGAGCCTGCTGCCGAGCGCGGCCGAGGAACTGGTGCGGTTCCACTCGGTGCAGGACTGGGTCAGCTTCGACCGGATGGCGGAAGCCGACCTCGACATCGGCGGTGTGCGGATCCGCGCCGGGGATCGCCTGACGATACTGGCCGCGTCCGCCAACCGCGATGAGCGCGCGTTCGAGAATCCGGACGAGCTCGACATCCGCCGCTCCGCGCACCACCTCGCCTTCGGCCACGGGGTACACCAGTGCGTCGGCCGCAACCTCGCGCGCGCCGAGCTGGAGATCGCCTTCGGCACCCTGCTGACCCGGATCCCGACGCTGCGCCTGGCGGCCGGGCTCGACGAGTTGCCCTTCGCCTACGACGCCGGGCTCTTCGGGCTGCACGCGCTGCCCGTCACCTGGTGATCCAGCCGACGTCCAGGCGGCCGGTCGGAGCTCGACGCTCATGGGCGAGCCGGGCATCGGGAACGCGGCGAGGTCGTGGACCTCGTACCCGGTCAGGGCGAGCGCCGACGCCCCCGCGACGATGACCGGCATCCCCAGCCGGGGTCGGAAGGCGCGTCGTCTCTTCCGCCGGCGTGCCGGTCGGGGTGCTGCGGGCCGGGGTTCGGCGTGTCAGCCGGCGCGGTCGAGGCGGGCGTCGTCGTCGTATGCCTCGCGGGCGTCGAGGAGCTCGTCCCAGTGCTCCGACGTCCAGGCGCAGGCGGCGGCGAGGGGTTCGAGCATGCTGCGGCCCAGGGGAGTCAGCTCGTACTCCACGTGCGGGGTGGCCTCGGCGTAGACGGTGCGTTTGACCAGACCGTCCCGTTCGAGGGATCGCAGCGACTGGGTGAGGACCTTGGGAGTAACACGGCTCAGCGGCACGCGCAGCTCGGAGAACCGGCGCGGCCCGCCCTCGAGGCAGCGGATGACGAGCGCCGCCCACTTGTCGCCGAAGCGGATCGGGTTGAGCGCGGACGGGCACAGCTCGTCGAACATGTCGGCGGGCAAGGGTTCCCTCATGGCTGCACGATAACCGGTATCCCGGCGGTAACCGCGCCCCTCGATAGCGTCCGCGACACCGGCCGGCGCACAGGATCCGGCCCTGGTGAGAGGCGGGTACCCATGAACATCGTGATCTTCGGCGCGGGCGGCCGGGCCGGGCGGCAGGCCGTCGCCGAGGCGCACCGGCGCGGCCACCAGGTCACCGCCGTGGTCCGCGACCCCGCGCGCCACGGCGACCTGACCGGCGCCCGGGTCGTGGCGGGCGACGTCCTGGACGCGGCGGGCGTCGAGCAGGTGGCCGTCGGGCACGACGCCGCCATCAGCGCCGCCGCGGACCTGGCCATGCCACCCCACGACTTCTTCACCGCGTCGGCCCGTGCCCTGACCGCCGGTCTGGCGAAGGCGGGCGTGCGCCGGCTGGTGGTGGTCGGCCTGGCGTCGGTCCTGCCCGGGGCGTCCGGTGCTCCGATGATGGACGAGCCCGGCTATCCGAACGAGTACCGCTCCTTCTACCTCGGCCACGCGGCGGGCCTGGAGGAGCTCCGGGCGGGCGACCTGGACTGGGCGTACGTGGCCCCTGCGGGCGACTTCGACCACGACGGCGGGCGCACCGGCGGCTACCGGGTCGCCGAGCACGGCGACATGGCGAGCCGGATCTCGTACGCGGACTTCGCGATCGCCCTGCTCGACGAGGTCGAGGCCCCCCGTCACCGCCGCGCCGCCGTCAGTATCCGGGAGGTGTGACGCCCGACGTCCAGGTCCACCAACTGGAGGGCCGCGACGTCGAGCATCATCAGTTCCCAGAGCGTCAAAGGCCGGGCTTCACCGCACCGTGCGGAAGAAGGCCCGGATGTCCTCGACGAGCAGCTCGGGCGCCTCCATGGCGGCGAAGTGGCCGCCCCGGTCGAATTCCGACCAGTGCACGACCTTGTGGTCACGTTCGGCGATCCGGCGGACGCCCGGGTCGCCGGGGAAGACGGCGACGCCGTGCGGCAGCGGAGAGTACTCGGTGGCGGCGCCCCATGACTTCTGTGTCTCCTTGTAGAGACGGGCCGACGATGCGGCGGTCCCGGTGAACCAGTAGATGCTGATGTCGGTGAGCAACTGGTCGACGTCGACCGCGTCTTCGGGTAGTCCTCGCGCCGGGTCGGTCCACTCTTTGAACTTCTCGACGATCCACGCCAGCTGCGCGGCGGGCGAGTCGTGCAGGCCGAACGCCAGGGTCTGCGGCCGGGTCGCCTGTATCACCGCGTAGCCGGCGCGGTCCTGGTCCTGGTACTGGCCGAGTCGGGCGAGTTCGGCCTCGGTGAGTCCCTCGAACTCGGCCGGGTCGCCCGTCGGGAAGCCGAGGCCGCCGTTGACGTGGCCGGGATCGACGAGACCTCGGTCCGCGCGCTTGTCAAACTCGAGCAGGTCCTCCCGCCCCGGCTCCGGCATCGCGTCGGCGCCCTGCGCTCGGCCACGGTCCCGCTGGCATCCTCGGCGGACACGGTGGACCCGGCCGTGCTCACCGCGATCGCCACGGCCGTTCGCGACCGCGAGAGCCTGCGGTTCGACTATCGCGCCCGCGATGGTGCCGAGGGCCGCCGCACCGCCGAGCCGCACCGGCTGGTGAGCTCGGGACGCCGCTGGTACCTGGTGGCATGGGACACCGGTCGGCGTGACTGGCGCACGTTCCGCGTCGATCGGATGCGGCTGCGCACGCCGAACGGGCCGCGCTTCACCCCCCGCGAGCCGCCCGGCGGCGATCTCACCCGCTACGTGTCGGAGCAGATCTCGATCCATCCGTACCGCTACCACGGCCGGTTCACGGTGCACGCACCCGCCGACGTCGTCGCCACCCGGATGCCGCCCACCGTCGCGGCGGTCGAACCGGCCACAGACGACACGTGCGTGCTCAGAGCCGGCTCCAACTCCCTCGACGAGCTTGCGGCGTGGGTCGCGCAACTCGGCGCCGCGTTCGAGGTGCACGAGCCGCCCGAACTCATCGAACACGTCCGCGCGCTCGGCACCCGCCTCCTCGACGCGGCGCGTTGGACACCGCGGCCCGGACCCAAGGTGCCCGACCGGTACACCGCCGATCCGCCCCGCGACTCGGGGCGGTCAGCGGGCGGGAAGCCGTCCGACGCCGCCGAACAGTGAGGTCGTCCGCGGTGAGCCGTCGTCGTCCGGGGGTGCCAGTCGTACGGGCGTACGAGGCCGGGTTCGACCATCTCGTAGCCGTCGAACAGCGACTGGATCTCCTTCTCGGTGTGCTCGCCCGATGGCCGGGATGCGGGGGGATGATCCGTTCTGGCCGATGCGTTCCCGGATGCCGACCCGAATGGTTTACTGACGCGATCATCCCGGTTCCGGCGTGTGGAGGGTCGATGGTCCGCTTCGCGCCGCTGGCCCGGCTACCGCGGACGGCCCGCTGGGCCGTCCGCGTCCTGATCACCCTCTTGGCGCTCGCGCTCGTGCTCACGCTGTACGGGTGGTGGACGGTCCGGCGGTCGTACCCGCAGGTCGGCGGGCGCGTGTCGGTGCCCGGGCTGGGCGCGGACGTCACCGTCCTGCGGGACCGGTGGGGCGTCCCGCAGATCTACGCCGACAGCGGCGAGGACCTGATGCGGGCAGAGGGCTACGTGCACGCGCAGGACCGGTTCTGGGAGATGGACTTCCGGCGGCACGTCACGGCAGGGCGGCTGTCCGAGCTGTTCGGCCGGACCACCCTCGACACCGACAAGGTCGTCCGTACGCTCGGCTGGCGGCGGGTCGCCGAGCAGGAGCTGCCGCTGCTGCGCCCCGACACCCGCCGCTACCTGGACGCGTACGCGCAGGGCGTGAACGCCTGGCTGGGCGGGCACCGCGACACCGCGACGCAGAGCCTGGAGTACTCCGTGCTCGGCCTGCAGCGGACCGGCTACCACCCCGAGCCCTGGACCGCCGTCGACTCACTGTCCTGGCTCAAGGCGATGGCGTGGGACCTGCGCAGCAACATGGACGAGGAGCTGGGCCGCGCGATCGCCGCCACGAAGGTCTCCCCGGCCCGCGCCGACCAGCTCTACCCCGGCTACCCGTACGACCGGAACCCCGTCATCGTCCCGAACGGCTCCGGCGGGCGTACGGGCCCGGCGCCGCGCGCCCGCGCGCTGTCCCCGGCGCTGACCCGCGTCGCCGCCGCCATCCACGCCATGCCGACGATGCTCGGCAACGGCGCCCCCGGGCTGGGCTCGAACTCCTGGGTCGTCTCCGGCGCCCGCACGAACACCGGGAAGCCGCTCCTGGCCAACGACCCGCATCTCGCGCCGCAGATGCCGTCGATCTGGTACCAGGCCGGGCTGCACTGCCGCCGTCCGTCGGCCACCTGCCCGTTCGACGTCACCGGGTTCACGTTCTCCGGCGTCCCCGGCGTCATCATCGGGCACAACACCCGGATCGCCTGGGGCTTCACGAACCTCGGCCCCGACGTCACCGATCTGTACCTCGAGCGGGTCACCGGCACGACGTACGAGTACCGGGGCCGCCAGGAGCCCCTCGCGCTCCGGCCCGAACAGATCAAGGTGGCCGGGGCGAAGCCGGTGACCATCACCGTACGGTCGACGCGGCACGGGCCGCTGCTGTCCGACGTCATGACCTCGGCCCGTACGGCGGGGAACGGCGCGGCGGTCGCGCTGCGGTGGACCGCGCTCGACCCGGGCCGGACCGCCGACGCGATCGTGTCGCTGGACACCGCCGGGAACTGGGAGCAGTTCCGCGCCGCCGCCCGCTCCTTCGAGGTCCCCGCGCAGAACCTCGTGTACGCCGACGTCGACGGGCACATCGGCTACCAGGCGCCCGGCCGCATCCCGATCCGTACGAGCGGCGACGGGCGCTGGCCGGCGCAGGGCTGGACCGGCGCGCAGGAGTGGAAGGGGTACATCCCGTTCGACGAACTGCCCAGCGCGTACGACCCGCCGCAGGGCTACATCGTCACCGCGAACAACGCCGCCACCGGGCCCGGCTACCCGCGGATGCTGACCCGCGACTGGGCGTACGGCTACCGCGCCGCGCGCATCACCGAGCTGGTCCAGCGGACGCCGGTCATGGACGCGGCGACGATGGGGCGGACCCAGCTGGACGACCGCAACGGCTTCGCGCCGACCCTGGTGCCGCACCTGCTGCGCGTCGGCTCCGGCCCCGCCGTGGCGCTGCTGCGCGGCTGGGACTTCACCCAGCCCGCCCGCTCCGCCCCGGCCGCCTTCTACAACGCGGTGTACCGGCACCTGCTGCTGCGGACGTTCGACGACGAGCTGCCCGAGGACGCCCGGCCCGACGGCGGCGACCGCTGGTTCGAGGTGCTCCGGAATCTCCTGAACCGGCCGGACGACCCGTGGTGGGACGACGTGCGCACGCCCGCGAAGGAGACCCGTGACGACATGCTCCGGCTCGCGCTCAAGGACGCCGAGGGGGAACTGCGCGAACGGCTCGGCGGCGACCCGGCGAAGTGGCGCTGGGGCGACCTGCACACGCTGACGTTGACCAACCAGACCTTCGGCACCTCCGGGATCGGGCCGATCGAGTGGCTGTTCAACCGGGGGCGGCTGAAGCTCGCGGGCGGCGACTCGCTCGTCGACGCGACCGGCTGGAACCCCCAGGAGGGCTACCAGGTCGACTGGGTGCCGTCCATGCGCATGGTCGTGGACCTCGCCGACCCGAACCGCTCCCGCTGGATCAACCTCACCGGCGCGTCCGGCCATGCGTTCGCGGACCACTACTGGGACCAGGCGCCGCTATGGGCGCGCGGTGACACGATCCCGATGCGGTCCGACCCCGCGACGATCCGCCGCGAGGCCGCCCACACCCTGACGCTCGTGCCCTCCCGGTCGCGCGGGTAGCGGTCGTCAGTCGGCGCTGCGCAGGAGGGCGTTGAGCTCCCCGTAGTCGAGCGACTCGGAGAGCGACCCATAGGTGCCGGTGGTGAGCAGCTCCCGTGTGCTCCGCCGCACGAGGGCGTACGCGGCTTGGGCGATGGACGAGCCGACACTGATCCGCGCCACGCCCAGTCCGGCGAGCGTGGCGACGTCCGGCGCTCCCGGACCGGCGAGTACGTTCAGGGGCACCTCCAGCCCTTCCACCAGCGCCGAGACGATCTCAGGGTCGGTGACACCGGGCACGAAGATGCCGTCCGCGCCGGCCGCGACGTACGCCTCGGCGCGTTTCAGCGTCTCCGACAGCCGACCGTGCTGGTCTCCGACGGCCATCAGGTACGTGTCGATCCGCGCGTTGATGAACAGGGAAGAGGCGTCGGAGGCCTGGCGGGCCGAGGCGATCCGGTCCGCCTGCTCCGCCACCGGGCGCAGCGGCTCCGGCCCGGCGTGATGGGCGTCCTCGATGTTGATTCCGACGGCACCCGCGGCGAGTACGCCGCCGACCGTCACGGCGACCCCGTCAGGGTCATCGGCGTAGCCGCTCTCGATGTCCGCGGTGACGGGGGCGCCGACCGCGGCGACGACACGGGCGATGAGGTCGAGGGCCAGGTCGCGGCCGAGCCGGTCGCCGTCGGGGGCACCGAGGCCCCACGCGACACCCGCGCTCGTCGTGGCGACCGCGACGGCACCGGCGTCTTCCGCCACCCGCGCGGACGCGGCGTCCCACGCGTTGGCCAGCAGCAAGGGCCTGCCGCTTCGGTGCGACTCGCGAAACAGCAGGGCCTTGCCACGGTGCATCGTTGAGGATCCGTTCTGGGTCGAGGACATGTCGGAATTCCACCAGCGCACGTCGCATGGCGTCTGGCAGATTTCCGACATCAACGTGATCAGGCGAGGGTCTTGCAGAGGTGACCTCACCGTCGATGCGGGCGACCTCGTCCGGGGCCGGGTGGCTCAGGAGGAGGGCGCGTCCTGTTCGTTGATGTTCAGGGGCCGGTACGGGCGGTAGGGGCTGTTCGCGGACAGGGTGTAGCGGAGCACCAGGT
>NZ_JBFAJC010000067.1:0-56326 GCF_040655075.1 Actinoallomurus sp. NPDC050550
TACAGATCCACCGCGAGGCCGCTGAAGCGGCGACCATCGGCTACCACGCTCAATCGCACGCCTCGAAGCAATATGTCGAGAAGCTCCTGCGCGCCGCTTATGGCCGCAACTGAGCCCTTTCTCATTCTTTGCTTTACCTGTTATGTTCGAGAATTCTGGCCTGGGCGACCGGGCCCGGTCAGATCATCGGGACCTCGCGCTGCGCCTGCTCGGCGCGGATCACGTGCATCGCCGCGTTGATCAGGGCGAGGTGGGTGAACGCCTGCGGGAAGTTGCCCAGGTGGCGGCCGCTGTGCGCGTCGATCTCCTCGGCGTACAGCTGCAGGGGGCTGGCGTAGGACAGCAGCTTCTCGCACAGCGCTTTGGCACGGTCCACTTCGCCGACGAGCACGAGCGAGGAGACCAGCCAGAACGAGCAGATCGTGAAGGTGCCCTCCTCGGACTCGAACCCGTCGTCCGTGTCCGTGGTGCGGTAGCGGAGGACGAGGTCGTCCTGGGTGAGCTCGTCGGCGATCGCGAAAACCGTCTCGCGGACCCGCTTGTCGTCCGGCGGCAGGAAGCCGAGCATCGGGATGAGCAGCACGGACGCGTCGAGTGCCTTCGTGCCGTAGTGCTGGACGAAGACGCCGCGCTCGTCGACGGCGTTCTCCAGGATGTCGGCGTGCATCTCGTCGGCGGCCTGCTGCCAGCGCTCCGCCCGCTCGCCGTCGCCGCGGACGTGGGCGAGCTGGGCGCCGCGGTGGGCGGCGAGCCAGCAGAAGAGCTTGGACGAGGTGAAGTGCTGCGGCTCGCCGCGCACCTCCCACATGCCGCGGTCGGGGAGGCGCCAGTTGGCCAGGGCGGCCTCGACCTGCTTGACGATTATCGTCCAGAGCCGGTCGTCCAGCCGGTCGCGCTTGCGGACGTACAGGTAGATGGAGCCGATGATCGCGCCCCAGACGTCGTGCTGCTCCTGGACGTACGCGCCGTTGCCGATGCGCACGGGACGCGCCCCGTCGTAGCCGTGGAGGTGGTCGAGCGTGGACTCCTCCAGTTCGGCGCGGCCGTCGATGCCGTACATGATCTGCAGGTGCCCGTCGGCGGCCTCGGCCATGTCGGTGATGAAGTGGAAGAAGTCGTTGGCCTCCCAGTCGAACCCGAGCGTGTAGAAGGCCCACAGGGCCATCGTCGAGTCGCGGATCCAGGTGTAGCGGTAGTCCCAGTTGCGGTCGCCGCCCGGGGTCTCGGGCAGGGAGGTGGTCGCCGCCGCCGCGACCGCGCCCGTCGGCGCATACGTCAGGCCCTTGAGCGTGAGCGCGCTGCGCTGCAGGTGCGCCCGCCAGGGGTGGTCGGGGAACCGGCCGCGGTCCAGCCAGTGCTGCCAGTGGTGGACGGTCCACGTCAGCCGCTCGTGCGCCTGTTCGTACGACTGTGGCGGCTGGTGCTCGCTCCACGACAGCGCGACGAACCGGGTTTCGCCCTCCTTGAGGAGCGTACGGGCGGTCGCGAGGGAGCCCTCGAACCCGATGTTCAGGTCGCTGGTGAGCCGCAGCTCGACGCCGTTGCCCCGCGCTACCGCCTCGTGGTAGCCCGCGCCCGTGTGCTCCCACCGGGCGGCGTCCTTGCCGTAGTCGAAGATCGGCATGCAGTCGAGGCGCACCTGCGACTGGCCGTTCACGCAGCGGACCATCCGCAGCAGCACGTGGTCGGCGTCGTAGTCGGTCGGGGCGCGGCGATGGGTGTGCGATCGCTGGTCCTCGTGATGCCACGGCCCCATCAGGAAGCCGTCGAGGACGACGAGCCAGCCACCGGGGGTCCACCAGGTGGTCTCCAGCACCATCGTGCCGGGAATGTAGCGGCGGGCCGCGGGCACCTCGACGCCGGCGGGCCCGACCCGGAAGTAGCCCGCGTCCCGGTCCAGCAACGAGCCGAACACGCTGGGTGAGTCCATGCGCGGCAGGCACATCCACTCGATGTTGCCGCTCGGGGCCACCAGTGCGGTGGTCTCGGTGTCGGACAAGAACCCATAATCGGCGATCGGCGCGAACGCCTCGCCTGCCCCAGGATTGGTCACCGGCCTCATCGGCACATCATCCCCCAGGCACGAGGCGGTACGCACATCTTGGCGGCCGAGGCACCGGCTCCCCGAGGGCTATTGGGCGGAATGGGGGGAATGTCGGTATTGGAATAGACCACTACAGGGGTGCTGACCTGCGCAAACGCCGACGGACGCTGACAGTGACGATCGTTTCACCGAGAGCTGGGTAGCATCGCCGCATTCAGCGTGGACCGGAGGAGAAAAGAGCGTCCCATGCCGAAGTACGTGTTCGACTTCACCGAGGGCAACAAGGACCTGAAGGATCTGCTGGGGGGCAAGGGCGCGAACCTGGCCGAGATGACCAATCTCGGTCTTCCCGTCCCGCCGGGATTCACGATCACCACTGAGGCGTGCCGGCACTACCTCGAGCACGGAGCCGTTCCGGACGGGCTGGACGACGAGATCGGCCGCTACCTCACGGCGCTCGAACAGCAGATGGGCAAGCGCTTGGGCCAGGCCGACGACCCGCTGCTCGTGAGCGTACGGTCTGGTGCGAAGTTCTCGATGCCGGGGATGATGGAGACCGTCCTCAACGTCGGTCTCAACGACGAGTCCGTGCACGGTCTGGCCGAGCGGGCCGGTGACGAGCGTTTCGCCTGGGACTCCTACCGGCGGCTCATCCAGATGTTCGGGAAGACCGTTCTCGGCATCGACGGCGAGCACTTCGAGGAGGCACTTGAGGACGCCAAGCGCGCCAAGGGCATCGACGACGACCTCGACCTGGACGCCGCCGACTTCAAGGGCCTCGTGCAAACGTTCAAGGGCATCGTCCGCGAGCAGGCCGGCCGCGACTTCCCGACCGACCCGCGCGAGCAGATGGACCTGGCGGTCAAGGCGGTGTTCGAGTCCTGGAACGCCCCCCGCGCCATCCTCTACCGCCGCCAGGAGCGCATCCCCACCGACCTGGGCACCGCGGTCAACATCGTTGCCATGGTCTTCGGCAACCTGGGCATGGACTCCGGCACCGGCGTCGCCTTCACCCGCGACCCGGCCAGCGGCCACCAGGGCATCTACGGCGACTACCTCCAGAACGCCCAAGGAGAAGACGTCGTCGCCGGCATCCGCAACACCGTGCCGCTGGCGGACCTGGAGCGCATCGACAAGCGCTCCTACGACGAGCTCCTGCAGATCATGGAGACGCTGGAGAACCACTACCGCGACCTGTGCGACATCGAGTTCACGATCGAGCGCGGCAAGCTGTGGATGCTGCAGACCCGCGTCGGCAAGCGCACCGCCGCGGCGGCGTTCCGCATCGCGTGCCAGCTCGTCGAGCAGGGCCTCATCGACGAGGACGAGGCGGTCAGCCGGGTCACCGGCGAACAGCTCGTCCAGCTGATGTTCCCCCGGTTCGCCGACGACGCGAAGACCGAGAAGATCGCCCAGGGCATGAACGCCTCGCCCGGCGCGGCGGTCGGGAAGGCCGTCTTCTCCTCCGCCCGCGCCGTCGAACTCGCCGAGCAGGGCGAGGACGTCATCCTCATCCGCCGCGAGACCAACCCCGACGACCTCGACGGCATGATCGCCGCCCGCGGCATCCTGACCTCCCGGGGCGGGAAGACCTCGCACGCCGCCGTCGTCGCTCGGGGCATGGGCAAGACCTGCGTCTGCGGCGCGGAAGAGCTCGAGGTCGACGTACGGGCCGGGAAGGTGATCGCGCCCGGCGGTGTGACGATCTCCGAGGGCGACGTCCTCTCGATCGACGGGTCGTCCGGCGCGGTCTACCTCGGCGAGGTCCCCGTCGTCGACTCCCCGGTCGTGCAGTACTTCGAGGGGACGCTCTCCCTGGAGGACGGCGACGAACTGGTCGCGGCCGTCGACCGGATCATGACCCACGCCGACGCACGCCGCCGCCTCGACGTACGGGCCAACGCCGACACCCAGGCCGACGCAGCCCGGGCCCGCAGGTTCGGCGCGAAGGGCATCGGTCTCTGCCGCACCGAGCACATGTTCCTCGGCGACCGGCGGCGGCTCGTCGAGGACCTCATCCTCGCCGAGAGCGAAGAGGACCAGCAGGCCGCCCTCGACGCGCTCAAGCCGCTGCAGAAGCAGGACTTCGCCGAGATCTTCGAGGCCATGGACGGGCAGCCGGTCACGATCCGACTGATCGACCCGCCGCTGCACGAGTTCCTGCCCGACCTGACCGAACTGTCGGTCAAGGTGGCCACCGGCGAGGCGTCAGCCGACGAGAGCCGGCTCCTCGACGCCGTACGCCGGCTCCACGAGGAGAACCCGATGCTCGGCCTGCGCGGCGTACGGCTCGGCGTGGTCATTCCCGGCCTGTTCGCCATGCAGGTCAGCGCGATCGCCGAGGCGGCCGCGGAGCAGATGGCCGCCGGCCGCGACCCGCACCCCGAGATCATGATCCCGCTGGTCGTCGCCGTCCAGGAGCTCGAGCTCATCCGGGACCAGGCCGAGGAGGTGCTGCGGGAGGTCGGCGTCGAGGCGCCGATCGGAACCATGATCGAGCTGCCGCGCGCCGCGCTCACGGCCGGGCAGATCGCCGAGGCGGCGGAGTTCTTCTCCTTCGGCACCAACGACCTCACCCAGACGACGTGGGGATTCTCACGTGACGACGTCGAGGCGGCGTTCTTCAGCCGCTACCTGGAGCTCGGCATCTTCGGCGTCTCCCCGTTCGAGACCCTCGACGTCGACGGTGTCGGGCGCCTCGTCCGCGTCGCCGCGGAGGAGGGCCGCAAGACCCGCCCGGACCTCAAGCTGGGCATCTGCGGCGAGCACGGCGGCGACCCGGACTCGGTGCACTTCTTCCACCAGGTCGGCCTGGACTACGTGTCCTGCTCGCCCTTCCGCGTCCCGGTGGCGCGGCTGGAGGCC
The DNA here is from genome assembly GCF_040655075.1 of Actinoallomurus sp. NPDC050550. Lineage (NCBI taxonomy): Bacteria > Bacillati > Actinomycetota > Actinomycetes > Streptosporangiales > Thermomonosporaceae > Actinoallomurus > Actinoallomurus sp. NPDC050550. The sequence goes on from NZ_JBFAJC010000067.1 coordinate 4,910, forward strand.
GGTCGGGCCGCTATAGAGTCGGCGGGAAGTGACAGCCGCTAGAACCACCGACCCGGTCGAGGCGTCAAAAGGGTCGTGCGAGACGGAGGAACGATCACCGAGCGGTCTGACGGCGTCGAGCCCACGGTCGAGGTCGGCCGGGACGCGTCCAACGTCCCGGCCGAGCCCGCGCGTACCCGCAGCGACCTGCCGCAGTGGCGGCCGGACCCCACGCGTCAGGACCTGCCCGGCCGCCCGGGCGACGACGCGCCCGAGGACCCTCGGGAGAACGAGACGAGCGTCTTTGAGCGCCCTTCGGCCGGTGGTCGTACGACCGACGATGAGGCGTACGAGACGAGCGTGCTGGAACGTCCCTCGGCAGACGACGGGCGTCGCTCCGCCGGGCGCGCGGCCGATGACGAGCCGTACGGGGACGTCCTCGAGCGTCCCCCGGCCCGGCGCGCGGAAGACGGCAGGGGAGAGCCGCCGCGCCGTCGCTCGGGCTGGCGGTGGGTGCGCCGGGTCGTCTACCTGCTCCTCGCGCTGATCATCGGGACACCGCTGTTCTCCGGGTTCCGCGTCTGGTGGGTGGCACGGCAGGACGACCACCGGCACTCCGACGCGATCATCGTGCTGGGGGCGGCGCAGTACAACGGAGTGCCCTCGTCCGTCCTCGAATGGCGGCTGCTGCACGCCCTGAAGCTGTACCGCGACGGCGTCGCGCCGCACATCGTGACCGTCGGCGGCAACCGGCCCGGCGACAACTACACCGAGGCGGGCACCGGCAAGGAGTGGCTCATCAAGCACGGCGTGCCGAGCAGCCGGATCGTGGCTGTGCGCAGCGGCAGCGACACCCTGCAGAGCATGGTCGACGTGGGGAAGGCGTACAAGCAGGAGGGCTGGCACACCGCCGTCATCGTCACCGACCCCTGGCACGCGCTCCGCAGCCGGACGATGGCCGACGACAACGGCATCAAGGCGGTGACCTCGCCGACCCGCAGCGGGCCGACCGTCGGCACTCGCGACACCCAGTTCCACTACATCGTCCGCGAGACCGGCGGCTACCTGTACTACGTCTTCATCGGCCGCTATCGCGGCGACTCCTGATTGACCTCAAGTCCGCTCGAGGTCCTAGCGTCGAGCGCATGGTCTATACCGACAGGGAACGCATATATCTGGCCGGGCAGAGCCTCGGCCGCCTGGCGACCGTCGCCCCCGACGGCGCCGTCCAGGTACGGCCGGTCGGCTTCCGGCTGAACGACGACGGCACGATCGACATCGGCGGCCCGAACCTGAGCGCCAGCCAGAAGTACCGCAACGTCCAGAACAACCCCGTGGTCGCGTTCGTGGTCGACGACATGACGCCCGACGAGCCGGGCGAGGTCAAGCCCGGCTGGGGGCGGGGCGTCGAGATCCGGGGCCGCGCCGAGACGCTCGCCGTCGAGGAACCTCCCCTGGCGCCCGGCTTCTTCAGCAACGAGGTGATCCGCATCCATCCGCGACGGGTCAACAGCTGGCACATCGACCCCGACAATCCGGACCTGCTCGCCCGCAACGTCGACTGATCGACCGAGGAGGCGCATTTCGGACCGCTCGATCGGGCTTTCCGGACAGGCCATCGTTGGTCTGGTCTAGCCACTGACGAGCGGTCCGCCGGAACCGTTCCATAACTAACAAGAAACTTTCTTAAGAGTATTGACGGCCGTCGTTCACATCGGGTCCACTCGGAGCGACTGCCGCTTCACGTAAGGCGCAGGCGTACGCCTCCGGGGGCTCGCCCGACGACAGCGACAGGGTTCCTACTGCCGGACGCGACCCCCGCCCGCGCCTGTGCGCGGGTGCCCCGCAAGGAGGACCCGTGCGTGCTCGCCCACGTGCCCTGACCATCCTCGCCGCCTGTCTCCTCGTCCTCAGCGCCCTCACCGGCCGACCCGCCCAGGCCGCCGGCTCGCTCACCGCGACGTTCGCCAAGACGTCGGACTGGGGAAGCGGCTACCAGGGCCTTTTCACGATCAAGAACGACGGTTCGTCGGCGATCAACGGGTGGTCGGTGGCGTTCGATCTGCCGTCGGGCTCGTCGGTCGGTACGTACTGGGACGCGTTGCTGACCCAGTCGGGGTCGCACTACACGTTCACGAACCGCGACTACAACGCCTCCATCGCGGTAGGGGCGTCGACCACGTTCGGGTTCGTGGTCTCCGGCAGTGGCACCCCGACCGGCTGCACGCTGGGCGGCTCGTCCTGTGACGGTGGCGGCGGTGGTGGCTCGGACACGCAGCCGCCGAGCACGCCCACCGGGCTGACGGTGACCGGGCACACCTCGTCGAGCGTGTCGTTGTCCTGGACGGCCTCCACGGACGACGTCGGTGTGACCGGCTACGACGTCTACCAGGGTTCGTCTCTTGCCACGACGGTGTCCGGAACCAGCGCCACCGTCACCGGGCTGAGCGCCTCGACCTCGTACTCCTTCAAGGTGCGGGCCAAGGACGCCGCGGGCAATGCGTCGGCGTTCAGCGCCTCGGTCAGCACCACCACCGACACCGGCGGCGGAACCACGCCGTCCGGCGGCCTGCGGGCGGCCCCGTACTTCATGCCGCTCGACAACGACCCGCAGCCGATCTCCGCCGTCGTCTCCGGCAGCGGCGTGAACTCGCTCGTCCTCGCCTTCGTGCTCGCCCCGAACGGCGGCGGCTGCACCCCGACCTGGGACGGCGACGCGACGCTGAAGGTGTCCTCGGACACGGCCGTGAAGGCGCAGGTGGACGCCGTACGCGCGGCGGGCGGCGACGTCGCGGTCTCCTTCGGCGGCTACAACGGCCTCGAACTCGGCGCGGCCTGCTCCGACGCCTCGTCCCTGGCCCAGGCGTACCAGCAGGTGATCGACAAGTACGCGCTCACCCACGTCGACTTCGACATCGAGGGCGACGACCTGGGCGACGCGTCGGGGGAGGCCCGGCGCTTCCAGGCCATCAAGATCCTCAAGCAGAACGCCGCGGCGGCCGGGCGGAAGCTGGAGGTCTCCCTGACGATGCCGGTCACGACCGTCGGCCTCAGCGACCTCGACAAGGCCGAGATCCAGCGGGCCAAGGACAACGGCGCCGACATCGACCTGTACGCCGTGATGGCCTTCGACTACGGAGGCCCGGCCGCGTCCATGGCCGCCGACGTCCAGAAGGTCATGGAGTCCGCCCACACCCAGCTGGCGACGCTCCGCCCCGACCTCGGCGACGCCGCCGTCTACGCCCGGACGGGCCTGATCCTGATGAACGGCCACACCGACCAGCCCAGCGAGCTGTTCACGCAGGACACCTTCCGCACGCTGCTCGGCTACGCGCAGCAGCACCATATCGGCCGGCTGTCGTTCTGGTCGCTGAACCGCGACCGCCAGTGCACCGGCACCACCGGCTGGGTCGACGGCAAGTGCAGCGGCGTCACCCAGCAGCCGTACGACTTCGCCAAGATCATCGGCCAGTTCGCCGGTTGAGCACCGGCTCCCGGCCGCCGTCCCCCCGCCGGCGCGGCCGGGAGCCGGACCATCCCACGAGAGAGGTTCCCCGCCTTGAAGAGATCTCAGATCGCGTCCCTGATCTTCGGGATGCTGCTACTGCCCTTGGCCGTCCTGACCGCCGTGCCCGCGTACGCGGCGGCGAACACGGCGACGTTCGTCAAGACGTCGGACTGGGGGAGCGGTTATCAAGCGCAGTTCACGATCACGAACAATGGTTCGTCGGCGATCAACGGGTGGACGGTGGCGTTCGATCTGCCGTCGGGCTCGTCCGTCGGTACGTACTGGGACGCGTTGCTGACCCAGTCGGGGTCGCATTACACGTTCAAGAACCGGGACTACAACGCCTCGGTCGCGGCGGGTGCGTCGACGACGTTCGGGTTCGTGGTCTCGGGCAGTGGCACCCCGACCGGCTGCACGTTCAACGGCGCCGCCTGTGATGGCGGTGGTGGAGGCGGTGGTTCCGATACACAGCCGCCGAGCACGCCGACCGGGCTGACGGTGACGGGCCACACCTCGTCGAGCGTGTCGCTGTCGTGGACGGCGTCGACGGACAACGTGGGTGTGACCGGCTACGACGTCTACCAGGGTTCGTCTCTTGCCACGACGGTGTCCGGAACCAGCGCCACCGTCACCGGGCTGAGCGCCTCGACCTCGTACTCCTTCAAGGTGCGGGCCAAGGACGCCGCGGGCAATGCGTCGGCGTTCAGCGCCTCGGTCAGCACCACCACCGACAGCAGCAGCGGCGGCGGAGGCGGTGGCGGCGGCGTGTTCTCGCCGTACGTCGACATCACGATGGCCACCCCGACGCTGAAGGACGTGGCGTCGGCGACCGGCCAGAAGCACTTCACCCTGGCCTTCGCGCTCGCGGACAGCACGGGCTGCAACCCGTCCTGGGGCGGCACGATCGCTCTCAACGACCCCCGCGTCATCGGGGAGGTCAATGACCTCAAGAGCGTCGGCGGCGACGTCACCGTGGCCACCGGCGGCGCCACCGGGCCGTACCTGGAGAACACCTGCGGCAGCTCGTCCGCGCTGCTCGCCGCGTACAAGAAGGCCCTCGACGCCGTCGGCAGCAACCACATCGACGTGGACGTCGAGGCGTCCATCCCGGTCGCGCAGGTCAACACCGCGCTCAAGCAGCTGCAGAGCGAACGCGGGACGACCGTCACGTACACGCTGCGGGTGCAGGCCCAGGACTACGGCGTCGACCCGTTCTCGGTCCAGATCCTGCAGGACGCCGCCTCCCGCGGCCTCAACGTCACCGTCAACCCGATGCTGATGGACTTCGGGTACTCCGGATCGTGGGGCGACGCCCTGATCGCGGCTGCGAACGCGACGCTCGGCCAGATGAAGCAGATCTGGACCGGCAAGAGCGACGCCGACCTCAAAGAGATGCTCGGCCTCACCCCGATGATCGGTAAGAACGACACCGGCCCGACCACCACCCAGGCGATCGCGCGCCAGCTGCTGAGCTACGCCCAGAGCAACCACGTCGGGTACATCGGCTTCTGGTCGGTCGGCCGCGACAACGGCGGCTGCCCGAACGGATCCGTCTCGCCGACCTGTAGCGGGATCAGCCAGAGCACGTACGAGTTCACCGACATCTTCAAGGGATTCACGGGCTGACACGGAGGCCATCGAGGAGGGAGAGCCCCCCGGCCGTTCCCGCCCCTCCGCCTCGGGCGGGAACGGCCGTCGGGTGCCACGCGCGGTGTCGTCGCAGCGGACCCGAGGCCCGGCAAGGCCGAGGTCGGCCCACAGGTGCGGTCAGCGGGCGAAGCGGCTGATGAGGATGGCCAGCCGTTTGTCGTGGTCCGCGCGGCGGAGGCGACTGCTGCGCATGAGGGTCATGAGCCCGTGCAGGCCGCTCCAGAACGTCTCGGTGAGCGTCTCGAGGTTGTCGTCGCCGGCAAAGGGCCGGATGGCCTCGCGCAGCTCGCCGAAGGCCGCCTTGAGGGGCGGTGGGGCCTCCGGAGTGGCGAACGGCAGGTCCACGGCGAGCGTGAACATCGCGTCGTACAGCGCGGGACGCCGTTCGGCGAACGCCGCGTACGCCGCGCCGACGGCGGCGAGGGCCTGCTGCGGGCCGGACGCCGCCGTGCGCGCCGCGCGCAACTCGGCGGCGATGTCGGCGCAGCCCTCGACGGCGACGGCGGCCATGATGGCGTCCTTGCCCTTGAAGTGGCTGTAGAGGACCGGCTGGCTGTACTCGATCTCGGCGGCCAGCCGGCGGGTGGTCACCGCGTCCCAGCCTTCGGATTCGGCCAGCTCCCGGGCCGCCGTGACGATCAATCGTTCCCGTTCTGTCCGCTCGCGCTCCCGGCGCGTCTGGATCGACATGACACGAATCCTAGCACCGCTAGCCAACCTGTCATCGCTCTGCTAGTGTCGATCTCGTTCCTAGCACTGCTAGCAAAAACGGAGATCGCCATGCTCACCCCCATCGCGTACGGACTCGCCATCGTTCTCGTCGCCCTCGTCACCTTCATCGGCCTGCGGTTCCTGGTGGTCCCGCGGGCCGCTGCCGCTGGCTACGGCGTGGCGGCCAAGGAGGACGGCGACCCCGCGTACCTGACGATCAAGGGCGTGCGCGACTTCACCTTCGGCGTCGTCGGCGCGGCCCTGCTCGCCTTCTCGAACGCGCACGCCGTCGGCTGGTACATGCTCGCGGTGGCGATCGCACCCCTGGGTGACACCCTGATCGTCCTGCGCCACGGCGGCGCCAAGGCCGTGGCGTTCGGCATCCACTTCGCCACCGCCGTGGCCGTGCTCATCAGCGCCGCCCTGATGTTCGCCATCTGAGACCTTCGAAACCCCGATACGGAGTCAGCGCCATGTCCCTGATCACACCCGAGTTCAACGAGGCCGTCGTTGTCCGCTCCGCCGAGGCCGAGGTGATCGGCCAGGCCCCCACCACCATCCGGCTGCTGGCCGACAGCAGCTCCACCGGCGGCGCGCTGTCGACCCAGCGGGTCACCCTGGCGAACGGCGCGGACGGTGCCAAGCCGCACCGGCACGGAAAGTCCGCCGAGCTGTTCTACATGCTCGACGGCATGGCCCAGCTCCTGTCCGGCGACCAGGTCGTCACCGCCGAGCGCGGGGACCTGGTGGTCGTGCCGCCCGACGCCCCGCACGCCTTCGCCGCCGCGCCGGGGGAGGACGCCGACATCCTCATCGTCATCACGCCCGGCGTCGAGCGGTTCGAGTACTTCCGCCACTTGGAGCGCATCGCCTACGGGAAGGTGCCGCCCGAGAGCCTCCTGGACGTCCAGGAGCTCTACGACACCTACTTCCTCTCCAGCCCGATGTGGAACGACGTCCGGTCATGATCGCCGGCGGCTCCGACGCCGAACACCCGTCAGGCCCCTACGCCGGCGGGTGGCGGCACCATCCCGCCGGGGACCGGCGCCGGGGCGGACGCGGGCGTGACGCCGAGGCGCATCAGGCCCTCGTACAGGGCGTTCACCTGACGGGGATCGTCGACCGCGCGCCGTACGAGATCGGTCAGGTCGACCTCGGTGCCGCCGCCGTCGACCAGGCGGGCGACGTCGGACCAGGAGAAGGTGTAGCGGGCGCGGCCCGCCTGGATGAGCAGGCCCTCGAAGGCGCGGGCGACGACGCGGGCCACGAGGGCGGGAGTGTCGTCGCCCCGCCAGCCCGCCATCCGCAGGCGCGTGCCGAGGTCGGCGGCGCCGCCGCCCGCGAGGATCCGCAGCACCGTGTCGACCGTCGGCTGCGGGGTGTTCGCCGCCTGAGCCGCCGCGGTGAAGACGTCCTTCATCGCCTCGGCGTTCGCGCCGGTGAACAGGCCCCGCTCGACGATCTGCGGCCACTCCAGGACGGGCAGGCGCTGCGCCTCCTCGGTGAGCATCGACGCCTGCGTGGCGAGCGCGGCGCGCTGCGGGTCGGCGAGCAGCGCCAGCGCCGGCCGGTGGTCGGGGCGGACGTTCGGCTCCGGCAGCACGGCGATCGCGGCGAGGCGCTCGGCCAGGCTCGGGTGCGAGTCGTACGGCGAGCGCTCCTCCGGGGAGTTCACGACCTTGGCGAGCTCCTCCTGGCGGCTCGGCTCCCGCAGCAGCGTGTAGAACCCGGCGAACAGGTCGGCGGGGCGCGCCTTGGCCGGCCCGATCAGTGAGCAGTACGAGGCGATATAGAAGTCCCAGGCCGCGGCGCTCGCGCGGACCTTCCGGAGCGCGTCGCCCATCGGCCGCCGTCCGGAGATCGCGACGGCCGAGGCGTCGGCCTCCAGCTCCTGCCGCCGCGACACCGCCTGCGACACGCGCAGGTAGAGCTTGGCGTACAGCAGGAAGACCGTGCGGATGATCGCGTGGTCGCGCAGGCGCTCGATCGTGCGGATCAGCGAGGTACGGCCCCGGTAGGTGATGCCGCCGAGGCGGGTGTGCGATCCGCTGTAGTGCCCGAGCTCGTGGCAGAGCACGGCGCGCATCTCGTCGGCGGTGAGGCTCAGCATCAGCGGGATGCCGATGAACATGTACCGCCGGCCCGGGATCAGGCCGAGCAGCCGGGTGTCCTCGCTCACCGCGGCGTTCACCTCGGGGACCAGTCGGATCTCGTCGGGCACCCGCGTGCTCACCTGGTGGGCGAGCTCGGTGACCGTCCGCCACAGCTCGGGCTCGTCCCGCGGTGACACGGCGACGCCGGGCAGTTCCTCGGCCTTGCGGCGGCCCACGACGAAGACGCCGCGCAGCATCGCCAGGACCCCCAGCGTGGCCAGCGCCGCGACCTTGAAGCCGCCCGCGTGGCCGTACTTCACCGCATAGAAGTCGAACACGACCGTCCCGGCCGTGAAGGCGGCCACGAGCACGTAGAAGCCTGCGAGCAGGACGACGGCGACCGCGGCGCGGAACGTGGTGAGCATGGGCGCCCTCAAGACGTGCGAACAGGGATGAAGAGGACCCTAACCTAGGATCTTCGAATCTCGCCCTCGCGTTTCACCGGCCGGCTCAGTGATGCCAGGGGAGAAGGACCGGTTCGGGCCCGACCCGGCCGTTCAGGAGGTCCCGCAGCAGGGGGACGAGGCCGAGGGGATAGACGTCCTCCGTGGTCGCGGCCAGCTCGTCCACGGTCCACCACCGGTGCCCGATGACCTGCTTGGCCTCGTACGGCTCCAGGCCGCCGGGGTCGACGTCGTGCGCGGTGACCCGGTGGAAGAAGAAGTCGTCGCGGAAGGTGCCCTTCGCCCAGCTGAACTCGGCGTACCCGGAGGTCGTCGCGACCGGCCTCCCGAGATCCTCCGGGGCGACGACGAGCCCGATCTCCTCCCGCAGCTCCCGAGCCGCCGCCTCGTGGAGCGCCTCACCCGCGTCGACGCCTCCGCCGGGGGTGAGCCAGTAGTGACCACGGCGGGGCTTCCGGTGATTGTGGTAGAGGTTGAGCAGGAGGACGCGGTCGGCGTCGTCGAGCAGGATCACGCGCGCACTGCGGCGCCGGTACGACTCATCGGGCATGGCCGCAGACTAGGGCGTGTCTGACGAATCCGCTGTCCGGCTGCGCGGCGCCCGGAGCGCGCCTCGGGGTATCCGGTGGATCTCCGTTCGGCTGCGCGCCACGGACAAGATCCGCCGTATCCCCCCTGGACGGATACGCTCGGACTCCGATGAGCGGTTACAGCGAGCACGACAGGACGCGCTGGGCGCCCGAGCCGCCGAAGCGGCGCGACCGCACGCCGTTCGAGCGCGACCGCGCCCGCGTGCTGCACAGCGCAGCGCTGCGGCGGCTCGCCGCCAAGACCCAGGTCGTCGAGCCCGCGGCCGGTGATCAGCGCGGGCAGCACAGCCCGCGCACCCGGCTCACCCACTCCCTCGAGTGCGCGCAGATCGGCCGGGAGCTCGGCAAGGCCGTCGGCTGCGACCCCGACCTGGTGGAGGTCGCCTGCCTGTCGCACGACCTCGGCCACCCGCCCTTCGGTCACAACGGCGAGGCCGTGCTCGACGAGGTGGCCGCGGCGTGCGGCGGGTTCGAGGGCAACGCGCAGAGCCTGCGCCTCATGACCCGCCTGGAGGCCAAGTCGTTCGCGCCGGACGGGCGCAGCGTCGGCCTCAACCTCACCCGCGCCACCCTCGACGCCGCGATGAAGTACCCCTGGCCGAGGCGCGTGCCGTTCGGCGCGCCTCCCGAGCGGGCGAACGGCGTCAAGTACGGGGTGTACGACGACGACCGCGAGGTCTTCGCGTGGATCCGGCAGGGCTCGCCGGATGGCCAGGCCTGCTTCGAGGCGCAGGTCATGGACTGGGCCGACGACGTCGCCTACTCAGTGCACGACCTGGAGGACGGGCTGCACGCCGGGCACATCCACCTCGACCGGCTGACCGACCCCGCCGAACGCCGCGCCGTCTGCGAGCTGACCGCCCGGTCCTACTGCGACGCCGAGGTCGCCGAGCTGGAGGAGCGGTTCGCGGCGCTGCTCGCCGAGCCGTACTGGCCGAGCGTCTACGACGGCAGCCTGCGCGCCGCCGCCGCGCTGAAGAACCTCACGAGCGAGCTGATCGGCCGGTTCTGCCGGGCCGCCGAACAGGCCACCCAGGAGGCGTACGGCACGGGTCCGCTGACGCGCTACGCGGGCGACCTGGTCGTGCCGCGCGAGCAGCGGCTGGAGTGTGCGGTGCTGAAGGGTGTCGCGGCGCAGTACGTGATGGGCCGCGCGGACCACGGAGCCCGGCAGGCCCGGCAGCGTGAACTCGTGGCCGAATTGGCCGACGCGGTCGGGCGGGAGGCCCCGGTGGTGCTCGACCCGGTCTTCCGCGGCTTCTACGCCGAGGCCGCCGACGACGGCGCGCGGCTGCGCGTCGTCGTCGACCAGGTCGCCTCCCTCACCGACACCTCGGCGCTGGCCTGGCACGGCGAACTCCTCGGCTGACGGCACGAGGCCGCCGGTGCCGGGAGATGCGTGGCCGATGCATCGGGTCGTCGGTCGGCGGGACAGGGCGATCGTCGGCTGACGCACCGGGCCGTCGGCCGGCGGCGTCGCGTGCTCTGCGGTCGGCGGCGCCGAGGGCTCTTCGGCAGACGGTTTCGCCGGGTGAGCATCCCGGGACCGACCGTGCCGGAGGATACTGGCTGACGCTCAGCCGAACATGCGAATACGGAGGTGCACATGCCCGTCCCGGAGACGTACGTCATCGTCGGAGCGAGCTTGGCCGGGGCCAAGGCCGCGCAGACGCTGCGGGAGGAGGGCTTCACCGGGCGCGTGGTCCTCATCGGTGAGGAGTCGCTGCGGCCGTACGAGCGGCCGCCGCTGACCAAGGAGTTCCTGACGGGCAAGAACCCCCTGGAGAAGGCGTACGTACACGAGGAGGCCTGGTACGCCGACAACGACGTCGAGCTGCGGCTCGGCGTCCGGGCGACCGGCGTCGACCGCGCGGCTCGTCAGGTGCGGCTCGCCGACGGGGAGAGCGTCGGCTACACCAAGCTCCTTCTCACCACCGGCGCGTCCGTCCGGCGGCCGGCCGTCTCCGGCGCCGACCTCGACAACGTCCACTACGTGCGGACCGCGCCCGACTCCGAGCGGCTGCGGGCGGCGCTGGAGTCCGGGGACCGGCGCGTCGCGGTGGTCGGCGCCGGCTGGATCGGGCTGGAGGCCGCCGCGGCGGCCCGCGGGTACGGCAACGAGGTCCGGGTGATCGCGCCGAGCACGCCGCTGCGCCGCTCCCTGGGCACCGAGCTCGGAGAGGTCTTCGCGGCCCTGCACCGCCGGTACGGCGTGGAGTTCGTTCAGGGCGGCGTCGAGAAGATCACGGACTCGTCCGTGGTCACCACGGCGGGCGCGGAGGTGGAGGCCGACGTCGTGATCGTCGGCGTCGGCGCCGTGCCGAACACCGCCCTGGCGGCGGAGGCGGGCCTGGAGGTCGACGACGGCATCGTCGTCGACGCCTCGCTGCGCACCTCCGACCCCGACATCTACGCCGCCGGCGACGTCGCCAATGCCCACCACCCCCTGCTGGGCCGGCGGATCCGCGTAGAGCACTGGGCGAACGCCCTCAACGGCGGCCCGGCGGCGGCCCGCTCGATGCTGGGGCAGCCGGTCGTGTACGACCGCGTCCCGTACTTCTACACCGACCAGTACGAGCTCGGCATGGAGGCGTCCGGCGCCTGGGTCGGCGGCTACGACCAGGTCGTCTATCGCGGGAGCGACCCGGCCGCGTACGTCTCCGGCGACACCGACGACCTGGAGTTCATCGCGTTCTGGCTGTCGGGCGGCAGGGTCGTGGGCGGCATGAACGTCAACATCTGGGACGTCACCGGGGACATCCAGGCGCTGATCCGGTCGGGTAAGCCGGTGGACGCCGCGCGGCTGGCCGACCCGGGTGTGCCCCTCGGCGATCTGCTCTGAGCCCTCGGGGTACCGTCGCGGTGTGACCGAGGAGGAGTGGGCGGAGCATCGGCCGGCGGTGTTCGGGGTGGCGTACCGGCTGCTCGGCACCGTGACCGACGCGGAGGATGTCGTCCAGGACGTGTGGCTGCGCGCCACGGCGGCCGACATGTCCCAGGTGGCGGACCGGCGCGCGTGGCTGGTCACGGTCGCGGCCCGCAGGTCGTACGACATCCTCCGGTCCGCGCGCGTGCGCCGGGAGACGTATGTCGGCCCGTGGCTGCCCGAGCCGCTGCTGACCGGGCCGGACGCCGCCGAGCCGGTGCTCGTCGACGAGTCGGTGAGCACCGCGATGCTCCTCGTCATGGAGGAGCTCACGCCGCCGGAGCGGGTCGCGTTCGTCCTCCACGACGTCTTCGAGGTGCCCTTCGACGAGGTCGCCGCCGTGCTCGGGAACACGCCGGCGGCGAGCCGGCAGCTCGCCTCTCGGGCCCGCCGTCGTGTGGCCGCCGCGAAGGAGCGACCGCGGGCCAGCCGCCCCGAGCGCGAGCGCGTGCTCACCGTGTTCCGCGCCGCCTACGAGGCGGGCGACCTGGGGCAGCTCATCAAGCTCCTGCACCCCGACGCGGTCTACGTCACCGACGGCGGAGGCAAGGTCTCGGCGGCGCGCAAGCTCATCCTCGGCGGCGAGCGGATCGCGGAGGTGCTGGACCGCGTCCGCCGGCGCTGGACCCCGACCGGCGTCGTCGTGCCCTGCGAGGTCGGCGGCGAGCCGGCGCTGGCGGTCTACCGCGACGGGCACCTCTGGCTCGTCGACACCTTTGACATCACGGCCGACGGCCGGATCCTGGCGGTGCGGCGAGTGCTCAATCCGGACAAGCTCGCGCACGTCGATCTGGCCCGCTGAATTTTCCGCCGGATCCCGTCACACTGGCAGGGGCCGTCTCGTCTCCATGGCGACGACACGGACACCCGAGAGAAAGGCCGACGACGATGTCGCGGTTGAACGTCGCCGAACTGGCACCCCAGGCGTACAAGGCATTCCTCCTGGCGGAGCAGGCGATCCGCCAGGGCCCGCTGGACGCCACCATCCGCGAGCTCGTCAAGATCCGCGCCTCGCAGATGAACAAGTGCCTGTTCTGCATCGACATGCACACCCACGAGGCCCTCGAACTCGGCGAGAACCTGAACCGGATCATCCAGCTGCCCGCCTGGCGGGAGTCGCAGCTGTACACCGAGGCGGAGCAGGCCGCGCTGGCCTACGCCGAGGCCGCCACGAAGGGGCCCGAGGAGGTCACCGACGAGATCTGGACCGCGGTGACCGACGCGTTCAAGGAGGACGAGGCCGCGTTCCTCGTGGCCCAGGTCGCGCAGATCAACATGTGGAACCGCATCGCCGGGACCATGCACACCGAGCCCCCGAATCGCGAGTCAGCTTCTCGGTCCTGAAAGGGCCGAGCTTGCAGCTAGAGCCTCACTGGCTGTGAGGTGGGTCTGCCGCGTCTTGGCCATCAGCCTGGGTGGGCTGGTGGTCGGGACGTGTGACTTCCGCCCCGCATCCCACGTGTCCTGGCCTCTTCGGGCCAGGACGCGGGAGGCATTCCGGTCCGCGTGCGCAACGACGCCGCAGCCCCGGCAGGTGAACAATGCTTGAGAGATCCGGTTGAGCCGGTCGATGTGCCCGCACTCGGCGCATTGGGTGGAGGAGTAGGCCGGATCGACGAACACGACAGGGACACCGGCCCGGCGTGCCTTGTAGACGATGAAGTCCGCGAGCTGGGCGAAGGCCCAGGAGTGGAGCGCGACCCGTTGGGGCTTGCGGAGCCGTACCCGTTCACGGATCCCCGTGAGGTCTTCGAGGGAGATGCCGCGTCCGGTGCGTTCAGCCTCGGTCACGATCGTCTTGGAAACACAGTGGTTGATGTCCTTGGCCTGCCGCGATTCCTTGCGGCGCTGTTTCTTCAACAGGCGTTTGGCGGACTTGGTGCCCTTCTTCTGCAGCTTGGCCCGCAGCGCGAGTTGCCGCTTGCGGTAGCGGTTGAGGGTGCGTCCGGCGGCCCGGTGGCCGGTGGAGGTGGTGGCGATGTTGACGATGCCTAGATCCACCCCGATAAAGGTGTCCGGCTCACTGGTCTGGGCTTCGGGTACCTCACACGTCGCGATCAGGTAGAACACGCCGTCGCGTTCGATCAGGTCGCTCTCGCCCTTGCGATGGGCGATCAGCTGTTTGAGTGCGTTCGGTGAGCAGGCGAACCGCACGCCTTTCAACCGGCCCGCCATCGTCCAGATCGATACCGCCTGGGCGTCGTACTGCCAGCTGAGACAACGATCGTCGTACGGCTGGGCGGCCTGGGGCCGGAAGGTGATCGGTTTGGACTCGGCCTTGATCCGCCGTTTGGAACCCTTCTTGCCCAGGTTTCCGGCCCGCAGGTTGGCGTGCAGGCTGGTGTAGGCGTCCCGGACCTTCTTGATCACATGCTGGGCGACCTGCGCGCCCAGACCGCGTTTCCTGAGCTCGGCATAGGTGTGCCTGCGCAGTTCGTACTCACGGGGCACCCCGCGTTCGAAGGCAACGCCAGAGACCCAGCATGCGGCTTCGTTGGCCGTGCGCAGGGTGTGTTTCAGTGCCGCCGCCTGCACGGGCGTCGGCATCAGCTTGACCTGCACCACGACCTTCACAGATCGCGACCATAGCATCGCTTTATGTCATCGCATCGGGAAATCGAACCTATATTCGCAGGGGAGGTAAGGGCTCCCCGGGCCGCATTCGCACGGGGCGACCGCCTCTGGTCCGCCTTCCGCTTCGCCGCCTGATGCAAGCGCACCCACTGTCGATCACCAAGGAGCCCACCGACCAGGAGCGTCCAGCCTGAGCGGAGCGGGCAGTTCCCGGAGCGCTGCCGCGGCGTTCCGCGCTGCAAAGATCAGGATGCGATTCCTCCCAGGCCTGAAGGTCCGGGCTCCTCACAAGAAAACGCTGGCATCACTCCGGGAACGGCGCGTCGTCCATCGGACGGCGCGCCGTTCGTCTTTATAGATCCGACCAATCGCACCGGTCGAAGGCCCAGCCTGCATGTCGGAGGCGGAAGTCGGCTGTATTGCTCGGATCTCTGACTTTTCTTGTCTCGGAGGGGATGGGACGATGATCTCACCCTCACAGGTGCACGCCCACGCCTCCGGGAGGTGCCCGTTGTTCCATCAGAACCTCGATCCCACCGGCTCCCTCACCCTCAGCGCCCTGCTGGCCCTTCTTCCGCTCATCGCGCTGCTCGTCCTCCTCGGCGGGCTCCGCTGGAAGGCGCACTGGGCGAGCCTCGTCGCCCTCGTCCTCGCCATCGGGGTCGCGCTGTTCACCTACTCCATGCCGCTGGCTCAGACGCTCGACGCCGGCCTGTACGGCGCGGTGCTCAGCGTCCTGAACATCCTCTGGATCACGTTCAACGCCATCTGGATCTACAACCTGACCGTCAAGTCGGGGCACTTCGCGGTGCTGCGGCGGGCGTTCGCCGCCGTCAGCGACGACCGCCGGGTGCAGGCCATCGTGATCGCCTTCTCGTTCGGGGCGCTGCTCGAGGCCCTGGCCGGGGGCGGCGGCCCGGTCGCGATCTGCTCCGTCATGCTCATCGCGATCGGCTTCGATCCGATCAAGGCCGCCGCGCTGGCGCTGATCGCCGACACCGCGCCGGTCGCCTTCGGCGGCCTCGGCAACCCGATCACCATCCTCGGCACCGCGACCGGCCTGAAGCCGGAGGACTTCGGCGCGATGGCGGGCCGGCAGACCGCGATCCTCGCGGTCTTCGTGCCCTTCATCCTCGTGGGCGTCGCCGACGGCCGGCGAGGGCTGCGCCAGGCCTGGCCGGCCGCTCTCACCGCCGGTGCGACCTTCGGCGTCTGCCAGTTCGTGTTCTCCAATTACTGGTCGTACCGGCTCTGCGACATCTTCGCCGCGCTGGTCTCGGCGGGCGCGATCATCCTGCTGGGCCGGGTGTGGCGGCCTGGCGAGAGCGAGACGCCGGTCACGGCGCCGGTCATCGCGGGCGGCTCGGTCGACGATCCGGCGTTCGAGCGCCGGATCGGCCCGCCGGACGGCGATTCGAAGGCCGATGTCGTCCGGGCGTTCGCCCCGTACGTCATCGTCATCGCGCTGTTCTCGCTCGCGCAGATCGACGCCGTCAAGAATCGGCTGGCCGTCACCCCCGGCAAACCGGTCGGCACCGTCCTCGGCGTACCGGTCGGGCACGTCTTCAAGTGGCCCGGGCTGCAGCACATCACCGGCCCCACGGGCAAGCCGGTCGCCGCCACGTACGTGCTGAACTGGATGGGCGCGACGGGCACCCTGCTGTTCGTCTCCGGGCTGCTGACGCTCGCCGCCCTGCGGATCAGCCCGCTCACGGGCCTGAAGGCGTACGCCGAGACGGTCCGTCAGTTCGGCTGGGCGATCTTCACGATCCTGTGCGTCTTCGCGCTGTCGTACGTCATGAACCTGTCCGGGCAGATCTCTACGCTCGGCGTCTGGCTGGCCAAGGCCGGCGGGTTCTTCGCGTTCCTGTCGCCCGTCGTCGGCTGGTTCGGCGTGACGATCACCGGCACCGACGCGGGGTCCAACGCGCTGTTCGGCAACCTGCAGGTGACGGCGGCGCACCAGCTGAACGTGTCACCGGTGCTCTTCGGGGCGGCGAACACCTCCGGCGGCGTCATGGCCAAGATGATCTCCCCGCAGAACCTCGCGGTCGGCACCGCCGCCGTCGGCATCGTCGGCGCGGAGGGCACGCTGTTCCGGCGGGTGTTCGGCTGGAGTGCGCTGCTGCTCCTGCTGATGTGCGTGCTCGTCTGGCTCCAGTCCACACCGGTGCTCGGCTGGATGGTGCCCTGATCCGGGGCTCGACGTGAGCCGGCCCGGTCCGTCGCCGCCACGGGCCGGGCTCTGGACGGCCGGTCTCCTCGCGGCATCCGGTGGACAGCGGATCATCGCTCGGAGAGCATGTGCCGGATGGAGACCGAGTCCCGTGCGGAGAAGAGCAGGCACCCGTTCCCCATCCGATGGCTCGCGGGCATCGGTGTCCTCGTCCTCGCCGCGTTGAGCGTCGTGGCGTTCTTCCAGGTACAGGTCTGCGATCAGCAGCTCACGAGCGCCGGCAGGACCGTCCGGGTCTGCCGGCACCTGCAGTCCACCGACCCGCCCGTCATCGCCGTCGGCCTCGTGGCGCTGCTGGCGCTCGGGACGTTCTTCTCAAGCCGAGCTCCCGCCCGAGACCGACGGGATCACGGTCCTCGAGCGCGTGCTCCGGAAGGCCGGCGCGGACCGGACCGGCATCTGACCTCTTGCCCCGGGCCAGGCTCAGCGGCGCACCGGGTCGATGCGGCGGCCGTCCTCGCCGAAGAACAGGACGCGGTCGGTGTCGACGGACAGCCGTACGGTGTCGCCCGCGGTGACGCCGGACCGCGACTCCAGCCGGAAGACCACGTCGGACCGGCGGTGGGTGCCCCCGTGCGAGATCCGCTCGGCGGGAGCCTCCTCGGCGACGAGCCCGGCGGTCCGCAGGATCCGGCGCAGCATGCCGCCATCGCCGTGCCCGTTGGCCTGCCGCCCGGGAGCGGGCGAGGGCGCCTCGTTCTCGTACGGGGCCTCGGCGTCGACGTGCGGCAGGCCGGCCTCGGCGTAGGCGAGCCACTCCGAGCCGTGGAACTCCAGCGCCCGGACCCGCCCCGCCAGCAGGCCGTCAGCCGCCGGGCGCAGGGCGTCGGCGCGGATCCCCGCCGTCACGTACGTGCCGTGGCGGGGCACGAGCGCGGGCGACCGGGGGTCGGTCCACGGCAGGACCAGGCGATGGTTCCCCAGGCCGAGCACGATCCCCTCGCCCTGGTCCGCCCAGACCGAGGCCCGCACGAGGTTGATCGGCGGGGAGCTGAGGAAGGCGGCCACGAACATCGTGGCCGGGTCGTCGTACACCTGCTGCGGAGTGCCGACGTCCTGTAGGACGCCCTGCCGCATGATGGCCACGCGGTCGGCGAGCGTGAGCGCCTCGGTCTGGTCGTGCGTGACGTAGAGCGTGGTCACGCCGAGGGAGCGGACCAGGGCGCCGATCTCCATGCGAAGCTCGGTGCGCAGGCCCGCGTCGAGATTGGACAGGGGCTCGTCCATCAGGAAGATCCCGGGTTCGCGGATCAGCGCCCGGCCCATCGCGACCCGCTGCCGCTGGCCGCCGGACAGCGTCGAGGGCAGGCGGTGCAGCGTCTCCTCGATCCCGAGCGCCCGCGACAGCTCCACGATGCGCTCATGGGCGGCCGCCGAGTCGTCGCCGGAGATCTCCAGCGGGAACGCGATGTTGCCCCGGACGTCGCGGTGCGGGTACAGCGCGCCGTTCTGGAAGACCATCGCGAGGTCGCGTTCGCGCGGCGCGAGGTGGTTGGCGAACCGGCCGCCCAGGTACAGGTCGCCGGCGGTGATCTCCTCCAGGCCCGCGACCATGCGCAGCAGCGTCGACTTCCCGCAGCCGGACGGGCCGAGGAGCACGAACAGCTCGCCGTCGGGAACGCGCAGGCTCACGTCCCGTACGGCGTGGAACCCGTCCGGGTAGACCTTGTTCACCGCATCGAGGACGACTTCGGTCATCGACTCACCTCGCGTCACGGGGACGACCCGTGGCGTGTCCTCCGTCGCTCGCGCGTGCTCCGATCCGGCCCCCGAACCACTCGATGCCGAGTGACGGCGGCATCCGCCGTGGGCCGCCGAAGTTGAGTAAGTACATCGCGCCGTTCCGTGATTTGTCCAGAGTGCTTTGACGCTTTTGCGGAAGGCCGGTGAGCGGCTCCGGCGGCCTTCGGCGGGGTGTCCGGTACGGCCGCCGGTGTCCGAGGTCGCGACTAGACTGCCGACGTGGCAGGCCGGATCCGTGATGAAGACATCGCCCTCGTACGTGAACGGTCGCCGATCGACGCGGTGGTGGGGGAGTACGTCCAGCTCCGCAACGCCGGCGGCGGCGCGCTCAAAGGCCTCTGTCCGTTCCATGACGAGAAATCGCCGTCTTTCAACGTTTCGAACGGAATGTTCTACTGCTTCGGCTGTGGAGAAGGCGGCGACGCGATCGGCTTCGTCCAGAAGATGGAGCACCTCTCGTTCGCCGAGGCGATCGAGCGGCTCGCCGCCAAGGCCGGCGTGCAGCTCCGCTACAACGAGGGCGGCTACGTCCCCGGCCGGCAGAAGGGCGAGCGGACTCGCCTGGTGGAGGCGCACCGCGCCGCGGCGGAGTTCTTCGCCGAGCAGCTGATGACTCCTGCGGCCGAGATCGGCCGCCGGTTCCTCGCCGAGCGCGGCTTCGGACGAGAGGACGCCGAGCGGTTCGGCGTCGGCTACGCGCCGAACGAATGGGAGGCGCTCGTCCGCCACCTGCGCGGCCAGGGCTTCACCGACAAGGAGCTCGTCACCGGCGGGCTGGCCAGCCAGGGGCGGCGCGGGCCCATCGACCGGTTCCGCGGCCGGCTGATCTGGCCGATCCGCGACCTCACCGGCGACGTCATCGGGTTCGGCGCGCGCCGCCTGGAGGAGCGCGACGACGGCCCGAAGTACCTCAACACCCCCGAGACGCCGCTGTTTAAGAAGGGCTCGGTGCTGTACGGCGCCGACCTGGCGAAGAAGGACATCGCCAAGCGGCGGCAGGCGGTCGTCGTCGAGGGCTACACCGACGTCATGGCCTGCCACCTGGCGGGAGTGGGCACCGCCATCGCCACCTGCGGCACCTCCTTCGGCGACGAGCACATCAAGATCCTGCGCCGGCTGCTGATGGACCAGGACGAGGCCAGCGGCGAGGTGATCTTCACCTTCGACGGCGACGCCGCGGGGCAGAAGGCCGCGCTGCGGGCGTTCGAGTCGGAGCACCGGTTCGCCGCCCAGACGTTCGTCGCCGTGCAGCCGGACGGCCTGGACCCCTGCGACCTGCGGCTGAAGCACGGCGACGCCGCAGTGCGCGATCTGGTCGCCTCCCGCGTGCCGCTGTTCCGGTTCGCGATCCAGGCGACCATCGCCAAGTACGACCTCGACACCACCGAGGGCCGGCTCGCCGCGATCGACGCCGCCGCGCCGATCATCGCGGGGATCAGGGACCGGGGGATGCGCGACCGGTACGCCATCGACCTCGACAAGTGGACGGGCTTCCTCGACGAGCAGTTCGTGCTCCGGCGGGTCCGCGAGCACGCCACCGGCCGTCCCGGCGAGACCCGGCGCGGCGACGCGCGCGCCCGGCGGCCCGAGGCGGCGCCGCCGCGGCGTCCGGCCCACGACACGAACGACCCGGTCGTTCAGGTGGAGCGGGAGACGCTGAAGCTCGCGTTGCAGCGGCCGGCGCTACTCGGGCCGGCGTTCGACGCGATGCCCGCCGAGGCGCTGATCGTCCCGGGCCATGCCGCCGTACGGGCGCTGATCGCGGAGCAAGGCGGCGTCGCGTCGGCGGGCGGCGGGCCGGAGTGGGCCGGGCGGCTGCGCGACGCCGCGCCGAATGACGAGGTCAGAGACCTGATCACCGGCCTGGCCGTGGAGCCGATGCGGTCCGCCGGAGATCCGGATGACCGATATGCCGCCGCGATGCTGTCCAGATTGCAGGAGATCCAGGTCACGCGAGAGATCACCAAACTGCAGTCCAAACTCCGGCGGCTGAATCCGGTCGAGTACCAAGACGAGTACAACCGCCTGTTCGGCGACCTCATGGCCCTTGAGCTGCAGCGAAAGGTGTTGCGGGAGCGAGCGATCAGCTCTCTGTGACCCCTGGGACTCAAAAATGGGTCCCCCGGAATCCGGGCCCCTTGCCGCACACTGTCACCGTGGGCCCTTCGGTGTTGCCTAGCGAGACGCCGCCGGTTGATCAGGTGGCGGACCTCGTCGCACGTGCCAGAGAACGTGGAATAACGGTAGACGACGTCGCCGCCGCGATCGATCGCTCCGAACTGCCGGCGGACTCGGCCGACCGAGTCGTCCGGATGCTCGCGGAGCAGGGGGTGGAGGTCCTCGAGTCCCCGAGTGGGCACGAGGACTCCGCGCGAGCTGACGGGGACGACCTCGGAAGGCGGGCGCCGACAAGCGACCTGGTCCGTATCTACCTGCGCGAGATCGGACGCGTACCGCTGCTCACGGCAGAAGAAGAAGTAGAACTCGCGAAATCGATCGAGGCGGGATTGTTCGCCGAGGAGAAACTGGCCCGCGCGGCCATCATCGCTCCCGGCGAACGCTCCGACCTCGAACTGCTCGCCCATGACGGAGTACGGGCGAAGCAACGACTGATCGAGGCCAATCTGCGCCTGGTGGTGTCCATCGCCAAGCGTTATGTCGGCCGCGGCATGCTGTTCCTCGATCTGATCCAGGAGGGGAATCTCGGGCTGATCCGTGCGGTCGAGAAATTCGACTACACCAAGGGGTACAAGTTCTCGACGTACGCGACATGGTGGATCCGCCAGGCGATCACGCGGGCGATCGCGGACCAGGCCCGGACCATCCGGATCCCGGTGCACATGGTGGAGACCATCAACAAGCTGGTGCGCGTCCAGCGCCAGCTCCACCAGGATCTCGGTCGGGAGCCGACTCCCGAGGAGATCGGGGTGGAGATGGGGCTGCCGCCCGACCGGGTGGTCGAGATCCAGCGTGTCGCCCAGGAGCCGGTGTCCCTCCAGTCGCCGATCGGGGAGGAGGACTCCGACCTCGGTGACTTCATCGAGGACGCCGACGCGGTCGTGCCGATGGAGGCGGCGGCGTTCATCCTCCTCCAGGATCAGCTCGGCGGCATCCTGGGGTCGCTGTCGGACCGGGAGCAGCGGATCATCCAGCTGCGCTTCGGCCTGACCGACGGCCATCCGCGCACGCTCGAGGAGGTCGGCCGGGAGTTCGGGGTGACGCGGGAGCGCATCCGGCAGATCGAGTCGAAGACCCTGGCGAAGCTGCGGCACCCGACGCGCGCACAGATGCTCCGCGAGTACCTGGACTGAATCCCCGGCCTGAAAGGCCCGGGGAGTCAGTCCGTGCCGCACCAGGCGGTACCTCTGTGGCGTCCTGCTTCAACGGGCTCGCCACCTGGTGGGGTGGTCTTACCTGCCCTCCACCGGGACGGCTTGCGCCGTCCCGCCCACTGATGTGGGAGGCGTTCAGCCTCTCCGCCCGTCCGGCAGCGAGGATGTTCTTGGCTGCGTTGACGTCCCGATCGTGGACCGTCCCGCACGGGCAGGTCCACGACCGGACGTTCAGCGGCATCGACCCGGCAAGGTGTTCGATCCGGGCTGTTTGCGGGACAGCGCACGCTGCAGCCGCTTGAGTTTCTTCTCCGCTCGGCGCAGGAAGCGCCCGCCGATGCTTCGCCTCCAGCCGCTGGAGCGCTACGGACGAAGCCCCGTGGCCCGGCGGCCGTTCGCCGGGTGAGCGGTCTCCAGCGGGGCCCGGCGTGGTGATGTTCACACCGCGCCGGCCCCGCTGCCGCTTGACGAAGTGAGGTTAGGTAAAGCTAAGTTAGGTATGCCTTATCGGGTGTCCCCGACTCATGCCCGCCACAACCGGCGTCTGACCATCCTTCGCCTCACTGGAGACCCCATGCGTCCTGTCCACGTGCTCGCCGCCGCGAGCGCCGCCCTCGTCTCCCTGGCCACGCTGTCGGCGTGCGGGAAGGACGACAAGGGCGGTGCGAAGGGCGGCACCGGGGCGATCGAGGTCACCGCCACCGACTCCTCCTGCGACGTCGGCGCCAAGAGCGCGGCGGCCGGAGCCGTGACCTTCAAGGTCACCAACAAGGGCTCACAGGTGAACGAGCTGGAGATCCTCGCGCCGGACGGCAAGATCGTCTCAGAGCGCGAGAACATCGGCCCCGGCACCGGCGCGGAGGTCACCGTCCAGCTCTCCGCCGGCACGTACAAGGTCATGTGCAGCGCCGGGATGACCGGCAAGGGCCCGTCGCAGCCGATCACCGTGACCGGCCAGGGCAAGGCGGCCGACCCGCGCCTGGACCAGGCCGTCGCCGCCTACCGGACGTACGTCGCCGCGCAGGTCGACGACACACTCGCCAAGGCGACGGAGTTCGCCGCAGCCGTGAAGAAGGGCGACGTCGAGAAGGCCAAGGCGCTGTACGCCCCCTCCCGCGTCGGGTGGGAGCGCATCGAGCCGGTCGCCGAGTCCTTCGGGGACATCGACCCGAAGGTCGACCTGCGTGAGGCCGACCTCAAGGCGGGCGAGAAGTGGACCGGCTGGCACCAGATCGAGAAGGCGCTGTGGAAGACCGGCTCGATCTCCGCCGAGGGGCCGTACGCCGACCAGCTCATCAAGGACCTGCAGGCGCTCAAGGCCAAGGTCGGCACCGCCGCGATCACCGCCACCTCGATGGCCAACGGCGCCAAGGAGCTCCTCGACGAGGTGGCGACGGGCAAGGTGACCGGCGAGGAGGAGACCTTCTCCCACACCGACCTGGTCGATTTCAAGGCCAACGTCGACGGCGCGCAGAAGGTGTACGAGTTGCTCAAGCCGGTCGTCCAGGAGAAGGACGCCGAGCTGGCCTCCACCCTGGACACCGAGTTCGCCAAGGTGCAGAAGCTGCTGACCAAGTTCCAGAAGGGCGACGGCTACGTCTCCTACGACAAGGTCGGCGCCAAGGACCGCAAGGACCTCTCCGATGAGGTGAACGCGCTCGGAGAGCCGCTGTCGAAGCTCGCCGGGGCGGTGGCCAAGTAATGGAGCTCAGCAGGCGCAGGCTCTTCGGGTACTCCGGTGTGACGCTGGCGGCGGGCGCCGCCGCCGGCGCCGGGCTCGTCAGCGTCGCCCATGCAGGCGACGACCGGCCCGCCGACGAGGAGGCCGTCCCGTTCTACGGCGCCCACCAGGCCGGGATCGCCACCCCCGTACAGGACCGGCTGCACTTCGCCGCCTTCGACGTCGTCACCGACGACCGCAACCGCCTGATCCGGATGCTGAAGGAGTGGACCGCGTCCGCCGCCGCGTTCACCGGCGGGCACCCGTACGGCTCCGCCGCCGGCGGCCTCGGCGACTCACCGCCCGACGACACCGGGGAGGCGCTCGGCCTGCCCCCGGCACGGCTCACCCTCACGATCGGGTTCGGGCCCACGCTGTTCGAGAAGGACGGCAAGGACCGCTTCGGCCTCAAGGCCAAGCGCCCGGCCGCCCTCATCGACCTGCCGCACTTCGCCGGCGACAACCTCGACCCCGCCCGCACCGGCGGCGACATCTGCGTCCAGGCCTGCGCGGACGACCCACAGGTCGCCGTGCACGCCATCCGCAACCTCGCCCGCATCGGCTTCGGCGTGGTCTCCGTACGCTGGTCGCAGCTCGGCTTCGGCAAGACGTCCTCGACGACGCCGGACAAGCAGACGCCGCGGAACATGTTCGGCTTCAAGGACGGCACCCGCAACATCGCGGGCACCGAGGCCAAGGCCCTCGACCAGCACGTCTGGGCGTCCGGCTCCGACGGGGCGGCCTGGATGGCCGGCGGCTCGTACGTCGTCGCCCGGCGCATCCGCATGCACATCGAGACCTGGGACCGCACGTCCCTGCAGGAGCAGCAGGACATCTTCGGCCGCACCAAGGGCGAGGGCAACGCGTACGGCGCCAAGAGCGAGCACGACCCGGTCCCGCTCGGCAAGCTGCCCGCCACCTCCCACGTCCGGCTCGCCCACCCCGACAGCAACGGCGGCGTCCGCATCCTGCGGCGCGGCTACTCCTTCACCGACGGCACGGACGGGCTCGGCCGCCTCGACGCCGGCCTGTTCTTCATCGCCTACCAGCGGGACCCTCGCAAGCAGTTCGTCCCCCTGCAGAACAAGCTCGCCGGCAACGACGCCATGAACGAGTACGTCCAGCACGTCGGCTCGGGCATCTGGGCGTGCCCGCCCGGCGTCCGCAAGGGCGGCTACTGGGGCGAGGGCCTCTTCACCTGAACCCGCGGGGCGGTTCTGCGGTCCGGTGTCGCCGGGTGCGCGGCGGGGCCGGACGCTGTCCGGATGGTTCCGCCGGATCCGGGGCGTCGGCCGGAGTGGGGCGGGGTTGCACGGTGTTCTGACGGTTCTGCCGGGTCCGGGCATCGCCGGGAGCGCCGCGGGGCCGTACGCTGTCCCAATGGGGCCCCGGCTCATCGGCGACGAGACGGCCCTCTGGGCGGCCGCAGCCCGCGTGCTGGACGCGAACTGGACCGGCGCGGCTACAGTCCCCTCTCCGGGACTCTATCCGCACCAGTGGAGCTGGGATTCCGCCTTCACCGGCATCGGCCTCGCCCACCATCGACCGGATCGCGCCGAGACGGAGCTGCTGTCGTTGTTCCGCGGTCAGTGGGAGACGGGTCTGGTCCCGCACATCGTGTTCAGCTCGACCGAGCCGCGCCGCGCGTACTTCCCCGGTCCCGAGCTGTGGCTCAGCGCCGCACAGCCCGCCGCTCCACGCGGAGTGGACACCTCCGGGCTCACCCAGCCGCCGCTGCAGGCCCTCACCGCCCTGCACGTCGTACGGGCGACCGGCGGCGCGGACCAGTCCTTCCTCACCCCGCTGTACCCCTGCCTGGTGGCCCAGCACGCCTACCTCGCCCGGGACCGTGACATCGGCGGCAGCGGCCTGGTGAGCCTGTGCCACCCGTGGGAGTCGGGGCTGGACGACAGTCCGGCGTGGGATCCGCCGCTGACCGCCGTGGACCCGCATGGCGCGGCGTACGCCGGCGGAGATCACGATCGGTACGTCACGCTGGTCGCGGGCATGCGGGCCGCCGGATACCGCGCGGAGTACCTCCGCGACGACCACCCCTTCGTCATCGAAGATCCGCTGTTCAACGCGGTCTACCTGGCGTCCACGCACGCGCTGGCCGAGCTCGCCGACCTTGTCGGGGCCGATCCCCGTCCCCACCGGGAGGCCGCGGAGCGCATCCACGACGCCCTCCTCGAGCGACTGTGGGACGACTCGGCCGGCTGCTTCCGGGCCCGCGACCTGCGGACCGGGCGGCTGATCAGGGAGACGACCGTCGCCGGCTTCGTCCCGCTCCTGGACCCGGAGCTGCCCGACGAGATCGTGCGCTCGCTGGCCGACCTGCTGCTGTCGGCGCACTTCGCCGGAGCGGCCGGCTACCCGGTGCCGACCTGTGACATCCAGTCGGAGGCCTTCGACCGCAGCGCGTACTGGCGGGGGCCGACGTGGGTCAACACCAACTGGCTGCTGTGGGCCGGGGCCCGTGCGCACGGGCTCAGCACGGTCGCGGACCTGTTGTTCGGGTCAACGGTGCGGCTGGTGCGCCAGTCCGGGTTCCGGGAGTACTTCGACCCGTTCGACGGCAGCGGCCGTGGCAGCCACGACTTCAGCTGGTCGGCGGCGTTGGTGCTCGATCTGCTGACCGCGCGCCGCGAGCCATGATCGGGGCGTTGTGGCGTGATCTGCCATGCGCGCCGCGCGTCTTGATCGGGACGTTATAGCGTGATCTGCCATGCGACTGACGTGGCGCAAGAATGTGCCGGACGGCGTGGCCGTCCAGCGGGGCGAGCGTGTCCTGGCGGTCGGCGGCGAGACCGTCGCGACCGATGCCGCCCTCTACCTCCCCGGAGCGGACGAGCACATCCGGCTGCCGTGGGAGCAGGTGGAGCAGGCCACCTGGCAGGACGGCGTCCTGCTGGTGCGTGAGGTCGGCGGCCGGCGCCACACCGTACCGCTGGCGGAGCCCGGCTCGGTGCCCGAGGCCGTTCGCGAGCGCGTCACCGCCACCGTCGTCGTCAGCACCCACGTCAAGCTGCCCGCCGGGGGAGTGCGGATCGTCGGCCGCCGGCCGCCCACGGCCGACGGCATCCTGGGCTGGACGTTCGTCTTCGACCGGGGCCTCGACCCGGACGACCCGGGCCTGCTGGCCCAAGCTGAGCAGGCCCTCGAGGAGATCCGCCGGCAGACGGGCCTGTAGGGCCGGCGGACACGGATACGCCCGGACCGGCCACGTGGCCGGTCCGCGCGCGGTCGGTGCGGTCGGCGGCCCGGGCGTCGTCGGCCAGGCCGCCGGTTCAAGTGATGTCGGCGGGCTCGTCGCCGGAGCGGGCGGCGTGACCGGGCCGGTCGGTGAGGTCGGCGGGGGTCGACTGACCGGTCCGGTGGATACCGGGAACCTTCTCCTGCACCTTGCCGCTCACCGTCTGGACCTTGTCGCCGACCTTCTGCCGGGCCGTCCCGGCCAGCTCACCGGCCTGGGCACGCAGGACGCCGGCGGCCTCCTGCACGGTGGGGTTCTCCGCGACACGCCGGGACAGCCGTTTGATCTGCTCGTAGCGCTCCTGGCCGGCCCGCGTCCCCAGTACGTATCCGGCCGCCGCCCCGGCGAGGAACACAGCGCGGTATTTCATGATCAACTCCTCTGCTGAGTCGCCCTAGGACATACCGTTCCCTTTCAGTGTGCAGGTATGGGTTCCTGTTCACCCGCACGTCCCGAACGGTGGTGGGCGTGCTGGTCAGGCCGGCGACATCCCGATTGCGGCGTCAACCCAACGTAATCATCTGGATCCGTTGTGTTATTGAGAGTGTTCATGTATGCCAGGCAGCGCCGGTCAGGGGCAGTCAAATCGTTCTCATGCGCACTTATACGGCCTCGGAGACGAACGTTGACCACCCCGAAGAGCGCGGGCCGGTCGAGGAAACGAGCACGTGCGTTATGCGCTAACCTTGTGCGCGTTGGGGCGGCCAGCGGTCAGGGCGGCCTCATCCGTGTGATCCCCCGTAGCTCAATTGGCAGAGCGTCCGGCTGTTAACCGGCAGGTTACTGGTTCGAGTCCAGTCGGGGGAGCGAACGTGAAGGGCCGGGCTCGTCGAGTCCGGCCCTTCGCCATACTCCGGGGCGGCGTACGAGCCGCACAAGCGATGCACAAGCGGCGATTGCGACGCTTGCCGACGCATTCCCCCTCAACCCCGGAGGTTGGCAAATGCGTCGTCCTTCCTGGCTCCGGCTGCGCGCCGGAGCCGCAATCGTCCCCGCCACGGTCCTCATCGCCGCCGGTATCCCCGCGACCGCGCACGCGGCGCCCGCCCGTACGGTGTCCACGCCGGTCAGCGTCTCCACGGCCGGGCAGGCGTCCCCGCTCAGCGCCGGCGACGGGTCGGCCGCCGGAGCCGTCCAGTGGATGAAGAACCACGTCGGCAGCACCGGCTGGGAGCACTACTGCGAGAAGGCGGTCGAGAACGCCTACGGCACGACCGGGGTGTGGGCCTCGGCGATCGCCCACTGGAACGGCGCCACCCACCACAGCGGCACCAAGCCCCCCGCAGGGTCGTTCGTGTACTGGAACATCAGCTCCTACGGGCACGTCGGCATCGCCGACGGCAACGGCGGGTTCTACTCGACCAGCATCGGCGGCAAGATCGGGCACGCGTCGAGCGTGAGCCACTTCAGCAACTACCTGGGCTGGACGGCTGCGGCGGTGCCCCACCGGTGATGACGATGGGGAGGGCGCCGTCCACGGGGGCGGCTCCCTCCCCGCGCACCTCCGCCAGCCGGGACCGCGTGCGCGCCTCCCACAGGGGCACGTCGAGGCGGCGGAAGAGGTTCAGGGCCTCCTCCAGGCACGCGACCGCCCGTACGGTGTCGCCGGCGTCGTGAGCCGCTCCGCCGAGGGCCCACAGGGTGGACGCCTCGCCGAAGAGATCACCCTGTTCGCGGAAGGCCGTGAGACAGCGGTCGAGAAGGTCGATCCCCGCCCGCGGGCGGCCCTCGGCGGTCAGGACCATCGCCCGCAGGCGGAGGGACCGGATCTCGGCGAGACCGTCGCCGAACCGCCGGAACAGCCCGATGGCGCGCGTCGCGTGCCGGTGCGCTGCCGCGAGGTCGGTGCGGGAGTGATAGTGCGTCGCGGCGAGAAAGCGCAGGACGTGCGCCTCCCCGTACTCGTCGCCCGCCGAGCGGAAGGTCTCCAGCGCCCGGTCCAGGTGGGCGAGGGAGGCGGCCGGGTCTCCGCGGTCACGATGGACCAGGCCCAGGTTGAGCAGGCTGTTGGCCCGTCCCGTGGGGTCGTCGTGGCGTTCGGCGATCCGCAGGGCCTCCTGGAAGCAGGCGAACGCGTCGTCCAGCCGATCGCAGATGTGGTGGACGTCACCGAGCGCGTTCAGGGCCCGGGCCGCGCGGACCGGCGCGCCGAGCTCCCGGCTCCCGGTGACCGCGGCGGTCAGCTGCCCGGCCGCGTCCTTGTACCGGTCCTGTGCGGTCGCGAGGAGCCCGAGGCCGTAGCGCATCGCGGTCTCTCCCCACCGGTCGTCGCATGCGCGCGCCGCCGTCAGGGCGACCTCGTGCGTACGGCGCCAGTCGTCCCAGTGCCCGCGCAGGTCGTGGAAGCTCAGCAGGGAGGCGGCCAGCCGCCAGGAAAGCTCCGCCGCGCCCACAGAAGCCGCACGGTGGACGGCCATGGCGAGGACCTGGCGGTTCGCCTCGAACCACGCGAGCGGCGCCGCCGCCACACCCGCAGCCGTCGCCCCGCCGGCCGCAGCATCACCGGCGGTCACACCGGTGTCGTTCGCATCCGAGGCCCCGGAGCCCGCCGCCACACCCGCGGCCGCTGCGCTCCCGGCCATCGCATCGGCGCGCGTCGCGTCGGCGGACGCCGTGCCCGCCGCTGTCGCATCCGCGGGGGTCGTGTCGGCCGGGGTGGCCTCGGCGGACGTCGGCCGGTTCGGGCGGGGAGACGGATCCGGTAGGCGCAGCCGCCGGCTCGGCAGCGCGTCGTCGGCCCGCTCGGCGAGGTCCAGTAGCGCCCGCAGTACCCGGAGCACGGCCGCGTCGCGCGCCTCTGGAGCTTCGGTGCCGAGGGCCTGTTCGCGGGCGAACAGCCGGACGAGATCGTGGCAGCGGTAGCGGGGGCCGTCCGGGGCGTCCGCCCGGCCGGGTTCCAGCAGGCGGGCGTCGACGAGGGCGTCGATCACGTCCTCGGCCTCGGGGACCGGCCGGTCGAGGAGGGCGGCGACCATCCAGGGCTTGACGTCGGGCAGGTCGAGCAGCCCGATCAGGTGGAACGGCCGCCGGTGCGCGGGAGGCAGGGCGTCCTGGCTCAGCGCGATGCTGGACCGGACCTCCAGGTCTCCGGCGGCCAGGCGGTCGAGCCGCCGGTGTTCGTCGGCGAGCTGACCCGCGAGCCGGTCCAGGGTCCACTCGGGACGCCCGGCCAGGCGCGCCGCCGCGATCCGTACGGCCAGGGGCAGGTGGCCGCACTGGGCGACGAGAGTGCGGGCGCGGTCCTCCTCGGCGAGGATGCGCCGCCGGCCGATCACCCCGGCCAGCAGGTCGATGGCGTCGTCCGGGGCGAGGACGTCGAGGTCGATCAGGTCGGCGTACTCCAGCCCGATGAGCGGTGACCGGCTGGTGATGAACGCGGCACAGCCCGGCGTGCCGGGGATCAGGGGCCGTACCTGCGCCTCGTCGACGGCGTTGTCGAGGACGAGGAGTACGCGGCGGCCCGCGAGCCGGTCGCGCAGCAGAGCCGCCCGGTCGTCCACACCGCCTCTGATCCGGCCGCCCCAGACGCCGAGCAGGCGCAGGAACCGGTCGAGCGCGGCCGTCGGGTCCATCGGATGGCCGGTGGTCCCGCCGAGGTCCACGTGGAGCCGCCCGTCGGGGTACCGGTCGGCCAGCCGGTGGGCGGCGTGCACGACGAGCGTCGTCTTCCCCACCCCGGCCATGCCCGCCACGGCGCGCACGGAGGGGCCGGCGTCCGTACGAGGGGGCGCGAGCAGCCGCGCCAGCTCGACCTCCCGGCCGACGAAGTGCGGGACGTCCGGCGGCAGCGCGAACGGGCTGTGCTCCTCCCGTGGCGCCGGATCCAGTGCGGGGTCGGCGGTCAGAACGGCGTGCTCGAGCCGACGCAGCCGCGGCCCCGGCTCGACCCCGAGCTCTCGGGTGAGGACGGCCCGGGCGTCCCGGTACGCCTCGAGGGCCTCGGCCCGGCGCCCGGCCCGGTACAGGGCGAGCATCAACTGGGCGCGGAACCCCTCGCGGAAGGGGTGGACCGTCACGAGTGCGGTCAGCTCGCCGATCAGCTCCAGGTGCCGTCCGACGCGGAGATCGGCGTCGATGCGCCGCTCGACCGCCCGCGCGCGCATCTCGGCCAGCCGGCCGGCCTCCTGGCGCCACAGGACGTCGGAGCCCACATCGGTCAGAGGCTCCCCGCGCCACAGCCCGAGGGCCTCGTGGAGCAGGCCGGCCTCGGCGTCCGCGTCGCCGCCCGCCGCCGCCCGGTCCGCCTCCTCGACCAGCCGGGTGAACCGGTGCGCGTCGATCCGCTCGGGGTCCACGCGCAGCAGGTACCCCGCCGGCTCGGTGACGATGGCCACATCCGGCACGCCGGCCAGGGCCCGGCGGACCCGCAGCACGTACCCCTGGAGGGTGAGCCGTGCGCTCGACGGCGGGTCGTCCCCCCAGATCCGCTCGGCGAGCTCCTCCGTCGGCACCACCCGGTTGGCGCGCAGGACCAGGGCGATGAGCAGGGCACGCTGTTTCGGCGCGTCGATCCGGATCCGGCGTTCGCCGTCGACGAGCTCGAACGGGCCGAGAATGCGAATCTCCATCGCGGCTCCCGGGCGGTCGGCGGGGAGGAGCCGCCCGCGCCCAGAATGCCGACAACCCCGAAGGTGATCAAGAGCGGGCGGTTCGTTTTCTCCCCCCTGAGGATGAGGGAGGGGTCCCGTCCTCCGTCGCTCGGCCGACGCCGGGCCGGGCAACACCCACCTGACGGGCGACGTCGGACAAGGTCCAGGCTGCGATGCTGGACAGCGTCGGAGGAAAGGGTCCGGCCGAAGGGCCACCAAAAGGCGCCGTCCGCGGCGGGATTCCCTTACACCGCTCTTACCCCCGGCAGGACAGACTTTGACGCGAAACAGTGATATCGGGGGTGACAGGTGAAGGGTGACACCGTGGCGTGGACGCCGCCCAGCTGGGACGAGATCGTGCGTGAACACTCCGCGCGCGTCTACCGCCTCGCCTACCGGCTGACCGGGAACCAGCACGATGCCGAGGACCTCACACAGGAGGTCTTCGTGCGCGTGTTCCGTTCGCTGTCGAACTACACGCCGGGCACGTTCGAGGGGTGGTTGCACCGGATCACCACCAACCTCTTCCTCGACATGGTGCGCCGACGGCAGCGCATCCGGTTCGAGGGCCTCGCCGATGACGCGGCCGAGCGCCTGCGGGGACGCGAGCCGAGCCCCGCCCAGGTGTACGAGGACCGGCACTTCGACGACGACATCCAGATGGCCCTGGACGCGCTGGCACCGGAGTACCGTGCCGCGGTCGTGCTGTGCGACATCGA
Source organism: Actinoallomurus sp. NPDC050550 (assembly GCF_040655075.1). Lineage (NCBI taxonomy): Bacteria > Bacillati > Actinomycetota > Actinomycetes > Streptosporangiales > Thermomonosporaceae > Actinoallomurus > Actinoallomurus sp. NPDC050550. The sequence goes on from NZ_JBFAJC010000067.1 coordinate 36,997, forward strand.
GGGCCTGTCGTACGAGGAGATCGCCGCGACCCTCGGTGTCAAGATGGGAACGGTCCGCAGCCGTATCCACCGCGGCCGCGCCCAGCTCCGCGACGCACTGGCGCACCGGGCTCCGGAGCGGCAGGCGTACGAGGAGCGCGCCGCCCGCCGCAAGCCGCGCCGCAGCCGCATGCGCACCAACCCGGCCTGGACCACGTCGTAGACGCCGCCCGCGTCCCGGGCACGAGCCGCAGCGGGTTCGGCCCGGGCGACGTCCTGGGCACCGGGCGTATGGTCGACGCGCGACCGGCCGTGCAGCCGGGCGCGCACCCATCCGGCCTGAGTAGCGTCGTGGGCGCCGGCAGCGTGAGCGGCTGCCCGGCCGGGACACGCACCATCCGTCCTGGGTGCCGGGCGTGCGAGCGGTGGCGCGGCCGCATCCGCATCATCCGGACCGGACGACGTCGTAGGCACGTGTCTCAGGTGTGAACGCGGCCTGACCGAGTGCGCGTCCAGACAATGTCCTCGGCGTGGAAAGCGCTTCAGACGCGAGCCGCCGACCGGGGCCGCTGTCAGGTCACCGTCACTGGATGGCGTACGACCGCGCCGAACAGGTAACCGAACGTGTTGTACGGCGCGGCGTCCGGCTGCGTCACACCGGTGACGTCGGTCGCCCGCGCCAGCAGTTCGTACGATCCCGGGGCCGGTGGGCGCCAGGGGAGCTCCCAGCGGACCCAGCCGAGGGCGCTGCGCCGTCCGTGAAGGGCCGCCCGCCGCCAGGTCCCGCCTCCGTCGGTGCTGACCGCGACGTGGCGCACCGCCCCGTCGCCGGACCATGAGCGGCCACGCAGCACGGTGGTCCGCCCTGCGTCGAACCGTGCGTTCCACGGCAGTTCGAACGCGCTCTTGAGCACCTGCCGGGTCACCGGGGCGCTGCCCTCCGGCGGGTATCCGGGGCCGAACATCCGGTAGTAGACGGTGTTCCAGGGGCACGACAGCGGCGCGTCGGAGACCTCGATGTCGCCGACCCACTTGATCGAGGCGATGCCCACCCAGCCGGGCACGACGAGCCGTACGGGGAATCCGTGGTCCGGAGGCAGTGGACGGCCGTTCATCTCGTAGGCCAGGAGGACGTCGTCGAGCGCCTTGGCGATCGGCAGCGGCCTGCGTACCCGCCCGTGGTTCCGTCCCGCGTCGATGAAGTCGGGGTCGAGGCCGCGCGGCATGACGTCGACCGCCCGATGCGTGAGGCCGGCGCGTTCGAGGACGTGAGCCAGCGGGACGCCACGCCAGCGGGCCACCCCCACACCCCCCAGCCTCCACGGTGTGCCCGTGACCGACTGGTTCTGCTGTGTCGCGTAGAAGCTGCGGCCGTTCCCGGTGCACTCGATGAACGCGTCGATCGTCCGGGCCGGCATTCCTCGCAGGTCCTCATAGGAGAACTCGACCGGCCGGTCGAGGGTCGGGGCGCCGCGCAGACCGCGCCCGAACAGGCGGAGCCGCCACGTGCGGACGTCGATCAGCGGGGTGCGGGTGTGGTTGCGGACGAAGAAGCGATCGGTCGGCGTGAGATGCCCCTGCCCGTGCATCGCCTCCCAGCGCATCTCGGCGTTCGTCCCGTACACGATGAACAGTTCGGGCGGCAGTGGCTTGACGATCGGGCCGTCGGCGGCGCGGGCCGGCTCGACGTTAACCGTGACGGCCAACGTCGAGCCGAGGCCGGCGGACATGCGGAGCATCGTGCGTCGTGACAGCCGACAGTCGCCTTCTCCGGTGATGCCCACGTGCGACTCCTCTAGGAGGGTTTTCCGACCAATATAGTTGTGAAAACCCTCCGTGCTCCAGCATGCACGCCCAGAGGATGGCGTCGGAGATCGAGCCGGCGGCCTTGTCAGCGCGGCGGATGGGCGAAAGAATTCGGGCGAATTCCCCAAGATCAATACGAGCTGGGAGCGATGCCGATGCCTGACGCCGAACCCCCTCTACCATCCCGGAGATCGCCGGGCCGGGCGCTCCTGGCGCTCGCCGTGACCGGAACCGCCGTCCTCGGGACCACGGCGGCAGCCTCCGCCGCCACGCCGCCTTCCGTCACCGCAGTGCGTCCCGGCGTCCCGTACCGGTTCACGAACGGCATGAAGACCAAGTACTGGACCTGCGGCGCGCAGAGCAGGGCCTTCCCGAAGGGCTCGTACGCGAAGACCCTCCGGAGCCTCTACGGGCAGGTCTGCGTGGTCCGTACGAAGGACGGGCGCAAGGCCAAGGCCGTGATCATCCTGACGAACAAGGGCACCAAGAGGATTCGCAACGGCTTCGAGGCGCTTCCCGCGCTGTCGGTCGGCGGCGAGCACTACTGCGTGATCGGGGTGGCCCGGAAGTCGGCCGTGGCGTGCGATGGCGACACGGTGCGCATCGTCTGCAAGAGGCCGTACGCGAAGGCGGGGCTGAGCGTCGACGACGAGGACCAGGGGATCGTGAAGAACTCGCGGCGGGTGTCCGGCCACTGTAGTAGATAGCGGGCCGCGCGGTTCGGCCGGCCGGCGGCTCACTGGGGTGCCCAGGGCGGGTGTCCCAGCTCAGGGCGCTTCGGCCGGTCGGCGGCCCGTCGGGCGTCCGGCGCGGGCGCCCCGGCCAGGGCGCCTGCCGGAGCCGTCGCCGCAGGTCGGCCTTGGTCAGGGCATCTGCCCGAGCCGTCGGCGCCCGTCCGCCTTGTCAGGAGGCCTGCCCGAGCCGTCGGCGCCAGTCGGTCTCGGTCAGGGCGTACTCCACCTCGCCGTGCTCGGCGCCCGCGATCGGGTCCGGCCAGTCCTCGTAGAAAGTCCGGACGTAGGTCAGGCCGGTCTTCTCCAGCACGCTCCGGGAGGCCGTGTTCACCGCCATGGTCTGGGCGATGACCCGGCGCACGCCCAGTTCGGTGAAGCCCTTGCGGACGAGGGCGCGGGCTCCTTCCGTGGCATGGCCCCGGCCCCATGCGAACCGGTGCAGCCGGTAGCCCAGTTCGACGACCACGGGACCGTCGTCGGCGAGCGGCCGGAGTTCGAACCAGCCCAGGAAGCGCCTGGTCGTCCTGTCCTCGGCCGCCCAGAAACCGCGAGTCCCGAAAGAGGCGTGGTGCCGCATCAGCCGGGGGAGGATCTCGTCGCGGATCGTGGTCCGGGAGGCCGGGCGCCCTCCGTTGATGAAGCGCATGACCTCCGGGTCGCCGTGCAGCGCGAGCACCTCGTCGAGGTCGGCCTCGGTGAAGGGGCGGAGGACGAGGCGCTCCGTCGTCAGGAAGACGTGTTCGGCCAACGGGGGTCCTTTCAGCGGGGAGGCGCGGGCGCGGTGGGTGGCTCAGGCCGCGGCGGTCGCCTGTCTCATCGCGCGCCGGCCCGGTCGAGGGCGGCCGCCATGCGACGTATGGCCTCGGTGACACGGTCCGGCGCCGTCGCGAAGTTGAGGCGGGCGAAGCCACGGCCCGCCTCGCCGAAGTTGGGCCCGGGGGTGAACGCGACCTCGCCGTCCCGCAGGAAGGCCTGCGCGGGGTCGTCCCCCAGGCCGAGCGCACGGCAGTCGAGCCAGGCCAGGAAGGTGGCCTGGGGCACGTGGTAGCCGATGTCGGGCAGGTGGGCGGCGAGGAGGTCGCCCACGAGCCGCCGGTTCGCGTCGAGCGCGTCGATCAGGTCGGCCAGCCACGGGCGTCCGTGGGTGAACGCCGCCTCGGAGGCGATCACGCCGAACAGGCCGGCGGCCTCGCTGACCTCCACGTGGATCGCCGCGACGTCGGCGCGGGCGTCGGGGCCCGGAATGGCCAGCGCCGCCTTGAGACCGGCGAGGTTCCACGCCTTCGACGCCGAGGCGAGGACGATCGCGCGCGCCGCGGCCGGTGTGTCCAGCGAGGCGAACGGGATGTGCCGCGCGCCCGGATGGGTCAGGGGCGCGTGGATCTCGTCAGCGACGACGCGGACGTCGTACCGGTCGGCGAGGGCCGCGACTGCCAGGAGCTCCTCGCGGGTGAAGACCCGTCCGGTGGGATTGTGCGGGCTGCACAGCAGGTAGACCCGTGCTCCGGCGGCGAAGTCGCGTTCCAGCCGGTCCAGGTCCAGACGGAACCCGTCCGGGCCGGACACCATGGGGTTGCGCACCACCTGACGGCCGGCCCGCTCGAGCCAGTAGAAGAACGGCGGATAGCCGGGCGTGTTCACCACGACGCGGTCACCGGGCTCGGAAATGATCTCTACGACCTCCCGGATGCCGTACATGACGTCGGGGACCAGGCGAATGGTGTCCGACGCCGGCCGCCAACCGTAGCGGTCGGCGGCGAAGTCCGCGAACGCCTCGGGAAGCCGCCCGGCGGCCGCGTACCCGGTGTCGCCGCGGGCGATCGCTCCGGTCAGCGCGGCGGCGATCGGCTCGGCGAGGGGTGTGTCCATCTCGGCGACCCACATCGGCAGCACGTCCGGCGGGTACTCGCTCCATTTGACGCTGCGCCGCTCGCGCAGATCGGTCAGCTCGAACGCGGTGAGGGGATTCGGGGGCATGGCACGTCCTTCGGTGTTCATCGTCAACGGCACGAGTCTGCTGGGCGCGATCCGCACACCCGCACCCGGGGTCAGGCGGGCCGCCCACTCGGAGGGGCCCTGACCGGGTCGGAGCCGCGCCGGCCGCATCCCGACGGTTCGCCCGATGGCCGGACCGGGCCGCGCACCGTGGGGTTGGACGGCTGGACCGGGTCCCGCACGGAGAGCCCGGTGCCCGGACCGGGTCCCGTACGGAGAGCCCGGTGCCCGGACCGGGTCCCGTACGGAGAGCCCGGTGCCCCCGGGGTCCCGCACGGGGGAGCACGGCGGGCTTGTCGCCGGCGGCCACGCGTACGGCCTGTTCACCGCGGCGGCCGGCTGAGCCCGGCGCTGGATCGGGCCGCGCAGGGTGGGCCCCGGCGGGCGTGCCTCGGCAGCGCGGCGGGCGGGCGTAGGGTGCGGCGTATGACGGTGTCGGATGATCTGGCGGCGGAGCTGGAACGGGCTCTTCACGACGGCAGGGTCGTTCGCGACCCGGACGTGATGGCCTCCTACGCGCACGACGAGGCGGAGTGGGCGCCGTACGGCAAGCCGGTGGCCGTGGTGCGGGCCCGGGAGACGGCGGAGGTTCGTGAGGTCGTCGCTCGCTGTGCCCGGCGGGGTGTGCCGGTGGTCCCGCGCGGAGCCGGCACCGGCCTGTCCGGCGGCGCCAACGCGATCGACGGCTGCGTGATGCTGTCGTTCGAGGCGATGAACGAAATCATCCGGATCGACCCGGCCGAGCGCGTCGCGGTCGTCCAGCCCGGTGTCGTCAACGACGACCTGCGCGAGGCCTGCGCCGAGCACGGGCTCTGGTATCCGCCGGATCCCGCGAGCGCGCCGTGGTCGACGATCGGCGGCAACGTCGCGACCAACGCGGGCGGGCTGTGCTGCGTGAAGTACGGCGTGACCCGGGACTACGTGCTCGGGCTCGAGGCGGTCGTCGGGCGGGGCGACGTCGTACGCCTGGGCCGGCGCACCGCCAAGGGCGTGGCCGGGTACGACCTGACCGGCCTGATGGTCGGCTCGGAGGGCACGCTCGGCGTCATCACCGAGATCACGGTGCGACTCCGGGGCGCCCGCGCGGCCGAGCGTACGGTCGTGGGCTACTTCGACACGCTGGTGGCGGCGGGGGAGGCGGTCAGCGCGGTCACGGCCGCCGGAGTCGTCCCCAGCGCGCTCGAACTGATCGACCGGTACTGCCTGCGCGCCGTCGACGAGTGGCGGCACATGGGGCTGACGGACGCGGGCAACGTCCTGCTGCTCGGCCGCAGCGACGCGCCCGGTCAGGCGGGCGAGGAGGAGGCCGACACGATCCTGCGCTGCTTCGAGTCCGCCGGAGCGACCTGGAGCGCCCGCTCCACCGATCCGGAAGAGGCGGAGGCGCTGTTCGCGGCGCGCCGGCTGGTGTACCCGGCGATCGAACGCCTCGGGCCGGTCCTGACCGAGGACATCTGCGTGCCCCGCATGCTGGTCCCGGAGATGCTCGGCCGCATCGAGCGCATCGCCGCCGAGCACGACATCCTGATCGCGAACGTCGCGCACGCCGGTGACGGCAACCTGCACCCGCTGATGATCACGGACCCGGACGACGACGCGGCGCGGGAGCGGGCCCAGGCCGCCTTCGAGCGGATCGTCGACGAGGCGATCGGCATCGGCGGCACCGTGACCGGCGAGCACGGGGTCGGGCTGCTGAAACGCCGCGGCATGGCCGAGGAGGTCGGACCGGTCGTCATCGGCATGCATCAGGCGATCAAGCAGGCCCTCGATCCGGCGGGCATCTTCAACCCCGGCAAGGTATTCGCCTAGACGGATCTCGCCGCCTCCCGCGCAGCGCTTCCCGTCGTGTCAGACTGTCTCGCCGTGGTGGACAACGAAAAGCGTCGTGCCGACCCTGCCGTCGTCCACACGCGTCGCACTCGCCCCCCGATTTCGCGTCGTCGCCTGTGAACTTACAACATCTGATTGTTAGGATCGCCTCATGACCAAGGACGGTGACAGCGTCCGTAGCGGGCCCGCCAAGCGGCAGGCGGCCATCGCCGACCATGTCCTCTCGCATGGCTCGGCGACCGCGGCGGACCTGGCCGAGCGGTTCCGCGTGAGCCTGATGACGATCCACCGCGACCTGGACGAGCTCGAGCGCCAGGGCGTGGTCCGGAAGTTCCGGGGCGGGGTCACCGCGCAGCCGTCCGGGGTGTTCGAGAGCAACGTCGCGTACCGCATGAAGTCGATGCAGGCGCAGAAGGACGCGATCGCCGAGCGGGCCGTCCGGCTGATCGAGCCGGGGATGGCGGTCATGCTCGACGACTCGACCACGGCGCTGGCCGTGGCCCGCCGGCTCGAGGGGATCACCCCGCTCACGGTCGTCACCAACTTCCTCGAGGCGATCAACCTGCTCGCCAAGGTGCGTGACATCCGCCTCATGGCCCTGGGTGGCGACTACGACCCCCTGCACGACTCCTTCCTCGGGGTCTCCTGTGTCGACGCCATCGAGGCGCTCCACGTCGACCTGTGCTTCGTCTCCACCTCTGCGGTGGCGGGCGGGTTCGCCTACCACCAGGAGCAGCACATCGTCTCGGTGAAGCGGGCGATGCTGGACGCCGGCGCGCGCAACGTCCTCCTGATCGACCATACGAAGCTGGGCCGGGTGGCGTTGCACCGGTTGGCGCCGCTCAGCGCGTTCGACCAGGTGATCGTGGACGACGGCGCGTCCCCCGAGGCCGTACGCGACCTGGACGAGCACAAGGTCGCGTACGAGATCGCGACCCTGTGACCAGCAATCGGTGTTAACTCACCATCTTCGGGCGATAGATGTCCCACAGCTCGCTGAGGAAGAACCCGCCGAAGCGCTCCAGGGCGGCCAGGCCGTCCGGTCCCTCCGTGCGGAAGGTGGTGAGTTGCCGGGCGAAGTCGTCCAGGCCCAGGCGCAGGATGCCCGCGCCCGCGATCGGCGCGTCGTCGTCCCCGCCCTCGGGCACGTGTCCCTCGAAGATCCGGAAGAACAGCGTCGTGGTGTCCGGCCAGACGCGCGAGGCCGGCCGGTGCCGGATGTCCTTCCACCCAGAGAGGGTGCGGGGCCGGTCCTCCGCATCGGTGAAGTGCAGCCGATACCGCATGAGCCTGCGGTCCGGCGCACCTCCCGGACAGAACAAGTTGAACCAGCCCCGCTGGACATGACACCGGCCCCCGCAGACAGCGGCGTCAATCCATCCCTCGGCCCGTGCCGTGTGGTCGGGCTCTTCCAGGAAGCGGTCCACGTCGTCGACGGTGATCGTGAGCCGGAACCCGAGCTTCTGCCCGTGCTCCCGCCCCGACTGCTCCCCCGCCCCGGGAGCGTGCACGCCTTCGGCGAAGAACCCCTTCATCTCCTCAGTGAACGACAGCGACGTGCGCTGGGAGGCACCCCTGCGAACCTCCGCAGTGCCCGCCGTGCCGTTCACCGCCCCTCCGACCGGGCGCTCCGCACGCGGGCGCCCGGCGTTCTCCAGCAGCCGCGTGCTCATCCGGTCGGACAGCGCCGCGATCGTCAGCGATGGGTTCGGCCCGACCGCGCCGGGCAGGGCCGCCCCGTCCGCGATGTACAGGCCGGGGAAGCCGTACACCTCTCCGTACGGATCGCAGACCCCCTCGTCCGCGTGACGTCCCATCGGCGCCCCGCCGCACGGGTGCACCGTGATGATCCGCTTGCGGAACCAGATCGGGTTGTCGGCGTACGAGGCGCCGAGCACGGCGGCGATGCGCTTCATCGTGGAGCGCAGCCGGTCGAAGTACTCCTCGCTGGTCTTCGTCGTCCAGTCGGCGTCCAGCTTGCCGCCCCGCAGGCGCAGCACGCCGTCCGGGACGTCACGGCCCATGCCGAGCAGCGGCAGTGAGCTCACCGACAACGCCCCGTCGCCGATCAGCTCCGACAGCTCGCCGGACAGGTTGGTGCCGGGCGCACGGGAGATGAACGCGACGAACCGCTCGAACGCCAGCCGGACCGCCCGCGCGACCTCGTGCGTGACGTCGGCCTCCTCGACCATCCAGTCGACGAACGCCGGGTAGCCGCCGTCCTCGATGTACGCGCCGCGCCCCGCGCCCGGCACGCCGTCGACCTCGTCGGGGAGCCGGATCGCGCTGGTGATCGTGGGGCCACGGCTGGCGTCGAGCGGACGGATCCGGGCCCGGTCCTTGGCCCGCATCAGGAAGGTGAGCAGGTCGCCGTTGCCGGAGAACCGGGTGCCGAGCGCCTCGCTCAGTCCCGGGAACTTGGCCTGGTCGCGCAGCAGGAGGTACGTCGAGCCGTACGCCCCCGCCGCCAGGATGAGGCGGTCGCAGGAGATGGTCCGCAGCGTCACCTTGCGGGCCTTCTCCAGCGGGTCGTGGTGGGCGTAGTCGACCTCGTAGCCGCCCTCCGGGCGCGGCCGGATCCCGCGCACCTCGTGCAGCGTGCGCAGGTCCGCGCCGTGCCGCTGCGCTGCGGAGAGGTAGGTGTGGTCGAGGCTGTTCTTGGCTCCGTCGTTGCAGCCCAGATAGCACTCGCCGCACAGCCGGCAGCTGCGGCGCTCCACACCGTGCAGGTTGCCGTACGGCGGGTCGGCGATCGGCAGCCCGAGCCCGGGCTCGGCCCCCGGTCTCGACGCGAAGCTGACCGCCAGTGACGGCAGCTGCCAGTCGAGCCCGAGCTCGGCCGCCGCATCCTGCATCGCGTGGGCCTTGGCGGTGTCGGAGTAGGCCGGATGGTCGAGCGGGTAGGGCGTGCCCCCGAGCATGCCCTCGACCGCGTCGTAGTGCGGATCCAGGTCCTCCCTGGTCATCGGCCAGCTTTCGTACCCGCCGTCCGGGAGCGCCTGCTCCTTGACGAACCACTCCTCGTCCTTGCGCAGCAGGACGTTCGCGTAGATCAGCGAGCCGCCCCCGAGGCCACTGGAGACGACCGAGTCGAATCCCCGGAATCCCCAGACGTCGTACAGCCCGTACAGCCCCTCCGACGGGTCCCAGAAGGCGCGGCTCATCTGCGCCGGCGTCCGGGCGAAGGTGCCGGGAGGGTACTCCTGGCCGCGCTCCAGCACGACGACCGACAGGCCCGCCTCGGCCAGCCGATAAGCGGCGACGGCTCCGCCGAACCCGGAGCCGACCACCACGACATCGGTGTGTTCGCTGGTCATGAGGCCTGCCGTTTCAGGAAGTCGAGGATCTTCGGAAAGACGTCGACGTGTGCGTTCTTGCCGATGAAGGGATCGATGTGGCCGTAGCCGGGGAGGGAGGCGAACTCCTGCAGCCCGGGCCGGACCCGCTCGAGCGCCTCGTGGCAGGCGGCGTTCGCGCCGGGGAAGACGTGGTTGACATCACCCGACAGCAGGAGGACCGGCGTGGTGACCTCGCCCGCGCGCGACAGGTAGGCGTCGGGCAGGTCGGCGTGACGCGGGTCGCCCGGGTCGTACTTGACGACCTGACCGGCCGACACCATCTTGCGGATGTGCCGGAAGTAGTGGACCCCCGTCGGGCCGAGCAGGTCCGCGATGCGCTCGTGGGTGACCGGCAGCAGGTTCTCGTGCTCGTACAGGGCCGGATGGCCGCTGCCCCACATGAAACTGATCATGTGGCAGTCGCGCACGCCGCACTCCCGGTGGAACAGCGACACGAGACGGGAGACCATCCAGCCGCGCGTGAGGAGCGGGGCCTCGCCGAAGCGGGAGTCCATGTACGGCAGCCCGATGACGTACTCGGACAGGCCGGGGCCGGCCACGAGCTTGCACCGCGACCAGGTGGGCACGCGCGGGGTCAGCGAGACGCTGTTGCTCACGAAGCTCGCGACGCCGTCGAGGGCGCCGCCGAACAGGCTCATCGAGAACGACATCGATCCGAGGCAGTGCGCGACCACGTGCACCCGCCGGTCGCCGACGTGCCGGCGCAGCTCCCGCAGGGCGGCCGGGTGATCCCAGGCCGCGATGTCGTCCAGCGTGTAGCGGTGCGTCTCGGCGTCGTACGGAAACCGGGAGCTCATCCGGAAGTCGAGCGCCCAGACGTCGGTGAACCCGTTGTCCAGCAGGGTGTTCACCAGATTCCGGTGCTCGGGCATGATGAACATGTCGATGGAGGCCGTGAGGCCGTGCAGCAGCAGCACGACGTCGTCGCAGTCGCCGCGCCGAAAGCGTGTCAGGTTGAGCCCGAGACCGTCGTCCGTCGCGAACGGGTGCACGGACACCTCGGCGTCGGACACACCCTCGAGGGTGTACCGCGCCGGGATATGTTCCATGATTTTTTCCACCTCCCTGCCTCCGCGCCCCACAATGGCAGTCAGAGGGGTGCGTGCAGCATCGTGGTAAACCCTGATTCCCTACGACGGGGGACTACGGGTTCTGGTTCAGCGCGCTGACGATACCGACGCGCGAGGACACTCCGAGCTTGGCGAAGATGTGCGACAGGTGCGTCTCGACCGTCCGGATGCTGAGGAAGAGGCGCTCGGCGATCTGCTGGTTCGTGCACCCCTCCGCGACCAGGGTCGCCACCTCGAACTCCCGACGGGACAGTCCGTGCGGGCCGGCCGACCGGCCGGTCGCGCCCGGCACGCGCACGCCGACCTTGCGCTGCGCCCGGACGGCCTGGGCGTGGAGGGTACGGGCGCCGCACTCGGCGAAGGTCTCCGCGGCGGAGCTGAGCTCGGCCCGGGCCTGGGCGCGTTCGCCGGCCGCCGTGTAGGCGATCCCGGCGCGGAGCCTGGCCCGCCCGGCCTGGATCCGCATACCTCCCTCGTCGAGGATGGCGGCCGCCGCCTGGGCCTGCTCGGCCGCCACGCTCGGATCGGAGGTCGCCAGCGCGTGCGCGCGGGCGAGCATGGCGAAACCGCCGTTCGTCTCCAGGCCGGGCCGGGCGAGCAGGTCGGCGCGGTCCGCCCACTCCGTGGCCTCCCGGGGCCGCCCCCGTGTGGCCTCGACGTCGGCGAGCGTCTCGCAGCAGGCCATGAGCGTGCCGGGATCGAGCCGGGGATCGCTGATGTCGCCGCAGGCGGCGAGGAGCTGCTCGGCACCCTCGTCCAGGCGCCCGGCGTGGATCAGCGCCATTCCCCGCGCGTACAGGGCCATGGCGGCCCACCACTCCCCGCGGCCGAGCCCGAGGCCGGCGAGCTCCTCACCGAGCCGCAGGGCGGTTTCGTGGTCGCCGGACCAGCTCGCCGCCAGGCACTGCTGCGTCATCGCGAAGCCCAGCGACTCGTTGGAGCGCAGGAGACGGGCCACTTCCGAGCCCTCCTCGGCCGCGGCCGCCGCCTCCTCCAGCCGTCCGAGCATCGTCAGCGTCCGCGCCTGGCCGGCCATGATGTGCGGCAGCATCGAGCTCTGCCCGGTGGTGCGGGCCACCGTCAGGAACCGGCCGAAGTGCTGGAGGGCGTCGGCGTACCGGCCCATCATCAGCTCCAGCCAGCCCAGCCAGATGTCCGTGTCGAGCCAGTCGGCGAGGTGGTCGTCCGGCGCGGCCGCCATCAGCCCGGCGGTCACCGTCGCGTAGCCGGCGGCGTCGTCGATGCGACCCGCGGCGTAGGCGGGCATCGGGCGTACGGCGGCGACCGCCAGCACGAGGCTGGGCTCCCAGCCGTCGGCGTTCTCCGGCATCAGGTCCAGCACGGCCTGCGCGGCGCGGAAGTCGCTGCGCATCAGGCTCTCGGTCACCAGTCGTACGCGCAGCTCGACGGCTGCCGGGGCCTGAGTGTCGGGAATCCGCCGGAGCTCATCGAGGAGGAGCGCGCGGGCCTCGTGCGGGCGGTCGAGCTGGCGTTCCATGATGCCGCACAGCCGGGCCGCCCGGGCGCGGCGTCCGAAGTCGTCGGGCGGCAGCAGGCGCAGCAGCTCCCGCGCGGTGTCCCTGCCCTCGGTGATCCGGCCGCTGACCGCCTGCGCGCGGGCGAGCTCCAGCAGCAGCTCCAGCCTCATGTCAACGGTGTCCGGAACGAGCCGGAGCGCCTCCTGCAGCCAGTGCGCGGCGGTCGCGGGGGCCTGCGCCGCGACCGTACGGGCCGCCTCGACGAGCGTGGCGATGGCGGCCTGATCGCCGATCCGGGCGGAACGCTCGACGTGTGGGGCCCGTGCGGTCGCCGGGGCGCGCAGGTCCGCGAGCCGGGCGGCGATCCGGGCGTGCACGGCGTGGCGCCAGCCCGCCGCCGCCGACTCGTAGGCCGCGTGCCGGACGAGCGGATGCCGGAACCGGAACCGGCCCGGCGCCGCCGGCCGTACGACGTCACGTGCGACCAGCTCGTTGATCGCCTCCAGCGTGAGATCTTCGGACGTATCGGCGGTCACCGCGACAAGGCCGGGTTCGAACTCGTCGGCGACGACGGCGGCCGCCTGCGCGACGCGCAGCGCGGTGGCGGACAGACCGCTCAACTCCATGCCGAGGGCCGCGCGTACGGCGGGCGGAAGCTCGCCGATCTCGGTCTGCTCACCGCTGCCGTCGAGCGTCCCGAGGCCCGTCCCCATGCGGGCGAGCGCGTCGAGGTAGAACGGGTTACCTCCGCTGGCCTCGTACAGCGCCCTGCGGCGCGCCCGGTTGATCTGCGGGCCGAGGAGCTCGCCGACCTCCGCCTCGCTGAGCGGGTTCACCGGGATCCGGCCCGCGATCTCCATCAGCGCGGCGAGCCTGGGCGACGCCTGGGCGGGCCGGTAGGCCACGGCCGCCAGCATCCGCCCGCGCGGCGGATGGCGCGCCAGGTGGTCGAGCAGCTCGACCGTCGACTCGTCCGCCCAGTGCACATCGTCGAGAATGAGCACGAGCCCGTCGGGCCCGGCGAGCTCCTCCAGCAGCAGCCGGACCGCGCGGTACAGGTGGTATCGACCGGTGGCGGGCACCAGTGTCTCGGCGTCGCCGGTCGCGGCGCCGGAGAGCGCGGGGAAGATGGTGGCCAGCAGGCCGGCCGCCGGTGCGCCGAGCCGGTCGGGCAGCTCCTTCGCGATCGTCTCCAGGCGGTCGTCCAGCGCGTCGAGCACGGCGCTGAACGGCATCTCCTCGAATTCGGTGGCCCGGCCGGACAGGACGGGCAGATCTCGCCGCCCGGCCTCGGCGGCCAACTCGTCGAGCAGCCGTGTCTTCCCCGCGCCGGGGTCACCGGCCACGCCCACGAACCGGAAGGTGCCGTCGGCGGCGGCCTGAAGGAGCTGCGTGAAGCCATCGAGGACGTCGCGGCGTCCGACCAGCGGGGGGTCGACGTCTCCCGTCATGCCCGCGGTCGACGATGCACCGGTCGCCCCGCCGACACGACGATCCATACCGTTTCCTTGAGGTGGCGGTGCTTCGCGGCCTGCTGCGGCCCAGCGGGCCGCCAGCGGCAGTTTACCGAGCCATGCCTTTTCGCGTCGTCGGCCTTGTCACGACCGGTGTTCGCGCAGCCGCACGTCGGAAGGGAGGTAATCAGATTGTTACTCGGGGAAGCATCCCGGGGCGGCCGTCGGAGGCCGGGGACGGACACGCCCGGTCGGATCGGTCGGCGGCCCGGTCCGGTAGGACGGGCCGGCTGGACAGGTCCGGTGGGAGGGGGCCGGCGGGCCGGTCCCGTGGATGGGCCGGCGGGGCCGGGCCGGGGAATGGGTCGGCGGGCCGGTCCCGTGGATGGGCCGGCGGGGCCGGGCCGGGGAATGGGTCGGCGGGCCGGTTCCGTGAGATCGGGGCACGGGCCGGTGAGGGCGGCCATCGCGGTGTGCCTCAGGCTGCGGGGACGGCTCAGGCTGCGGGGACGGCGAGGGCGGCCCATACCGCCTTGCCGACCCTGGGGAGGGGCGTCCAGCCCCACGTACGGCTGAGGGCGTCGATCACGTGGAGCCCGCGGCCGTTCTCGGCTATGTCGCAGGGGTCCCGCACCAGGGGTTCCTGGCGGCTGGCGTCCGCGACGACGCACACGACCAGTCCGGCGTGGCGGACCAGCGTCAGCCGGATCGGCCGGTCGTCGGCGGCCCCGAAGCCGACCGGGAGCCCGTAGCGCAGGGCGTTGGTGACCAGCTCCGATACGATGACGGTCGCGTCGTCCACCAGGTCCGCCAGTCCCCAGGCCCGCAAGGTCGCGACCGTGAACTCGCGTGCGATGCCGGGGGATGCGCCGGTGGCCCGCAGGGGGCACATGGCGTCCTGGAAAGACCCGAGGGCGGGGCCGTACGCCGCGAGCTGAGGCAGTACGTGCACACTGTCGCGCGTGAACGCCGCTGAGGGGGGATCCTCGGCGCGTTCTTGCCGCGTGGACGTACAGCTCGTGCGATATAGGGGCATCTGGGTGGCCTCCAGACGACTCGGGCATGCCGAGTGGGCTTGATCGGCTATCTTCCCTCGGAGCGCGTTCCGATGCAAGAACTGATGCACAATCAAATGCACGTGCAGATGCGCGGTCAGTGGGACCAGCGGTAGAGAAGCTCGGGGCGGCCCACCTGGCCGTACTGCGGAGTCCGGGCCGCCTGCCCCCCATCGACGAGGTACTCGAGGTACCGGCGGGCGGTGACCCGAGAGATGCCCGCGGCCGCGGCCACCGCACCGGCCGTCAGCCCCTCATCGGTACTACGCAGAGTGGCCGTCACCGTCTCCAGCGTCGACGCGCTCATCCCCTTGGGCAGCGCCGGACGGTCCGCGGTGCGCAGCGTGGCTAGCGCCCGGTCCACCTCGTTCTGGTCCGCCGCCTCCCCGGGCCGGGCGACCGTGGCGTGGAACTGCGCGTACCGCTCCAGCTTGGCGCGCAGCGTCGCGAAGGTGAACGGCTTGAGGAGGTACTGCACGACGCCGATCGAGACCGCCGAACGCACGGTCGTCAGGTCACGGGCCGACGTAACCGCGATCACGTCGGCCCGCGACCCCGCCGCGCGGAGCCGCCGGCACAGCTGGAGGCCGTGGCAGTCCGGGAGGAAGAAGTCCAGGAGAAGAAGGTCGGCCGGCCGGCGTTCCAGCGTCCGGAGGGCCTCCGCCCCGGAGTGCACGACTCCGACGACCGTGAACCCGGGCACCCGCTCGACGTACATCCGGTGCGCCTCCGCCGCGACCGGATCGTCCTCGACCACCAGAACGCTGATCACGCCGGCGCCTTCCGCGCTACCGGCAGCGTCACGGTGAACACCGCACCGACCTCACGGCCCACCTCGATCCGTCCCCCGTGCCGGGCGGTGACCTGGGCGACGAGGGCGAGCCCGAGCCCGCGCCCGGACGGGCGCTCCCCGTCCTTCGTCGACCAGCCGCGTTTGAAGATGTCCTCGACAGCGTCGGGGCCGACCCCGTGCCCGGTGTCGGCGACGCGGATGACCAGGTCGTCTCCTGTCGTACGGGCGGTGACGAAGACCTTGGACGAGGCGGCACCGGCGGCGGCGCCGTCGGTGGGAAGGCCGTCACCGATGGGGAAGCCGCCTCCGGTGGCGCCGTCGGCGGTCGGGGAGGCGGGGAAGGCGCCGGCGGCCGGAGCACCGCCGATGTGGGACGGAGGGACGCCGGCCGGTGGGGCGTCGCCGACGTGGGAGGGAGGGGTGTCGACGGGCGGAGCGTCGTCGGCGGGGGAGAGGGCGGTGTCGGCGGGAGAGGTGCCGGCGGGGGACGGGGAGGTGTCGGCGGGCGGGGCGTCGCCGGCGGCCTCCACGGCCGCGTCGACGGCGTTGTCGATCAGGTTGCCCAGGAGCGTCACCAGGTCACGGGAGCCGAGCGTCTCGGTGATCACCGTGTCGTCGATGCGCGTGTCGGGAGTGATGACCAGTTCGACCCCGCGTTCGTTCGCCTGCGCGGCCTTGCCGAGCAGCAGCGCGGCCAGCGTCGGCTCGGCCACCGCGTTCACGATCTGGTCGGCGAGACGCTGGGTCAGCTCCAGCTCGGCGGTGGCGAACTCGACCGCCTCATCCGGACGGCCCAGTTCGACCAGGGAGACGACGGTGTGCAGCCGATTGGCCGCCTCGTGCGCCTGCGACCGCAGCGACTCGGCGAACCCCCGCACCGAGTCCAGTTCGCCGCTCAGCTCCTGCAAGTCGGTGTGGTCCCGGAGCGTCACCACACTGCCCAGGTCCCGTGAGTCCGAGGTCACGGCCGACTTGTTCACCACGACGACGTGCTCGCGCGTCACGTGGATCTCGTCGACGCACGGTGCGGCGGAGGCGAGTGACGCCCGGAGGGTCTCCGGCAGGGCCAGCGTCTCCACCTCGCGCCCCTCCACGTCGTCGGGCAGCCGGAGCAGCTCGCGCGCCGCGCCGTTGGCCAGCGCCACCCGGGCGTGGGGATCGAGCAGCAGCAGCCCTTCCCGTACGGTGTGCAGGATCGCGTGGTGGTACTCGTACATGCGGCCCAGCTGCGTCGCGTCCATGCCATGGGTGTGGCGTCGCAGCCGCGCGTTGACCAGATAGGTGCCCGCGCCGCCGACGCCGAGCGCCAGCAGGGCGAGCAGGACCAGGGCGAGCAGCTGCTCCCGGACCTGCCGGTCGACGATCTGCACCGTGATGCCCGCGCTGACCAGCGCCACCACCCGATGCCTCGGGCCGAAGACCGGGGCCACCCTCCGGACCGACGGCCCGAGCGTCCCGGTGAAGGTCTCGGTGAAGGCGTGCCCGGCCTGCGCCTCCTCGATGTGGCCGAGGAAGGACTGCCCGATCAACTTCGGGTTGGGATGGGTGTATCGGATGCCCGCCGGACTCATGATCGTCACGAAGGCCACCCCGGTGTCCCGCCGCACCTGCTCGGCGTACGGCTGCAGCACCCGGGACGGATCCGGCCCCTCGGCGGCCGCGACGACGGCCGGTGAGTCGGCCACCCCTGCGGTGACGGCGGTCACCTGCCTCCGGGCGGCGTCCTCCGTGCGCCCGGCGGCGTACAGATAGGCGAGCACGGACCCGCCCGCGACCACCGTGGCCACCACGATGATCTGCATGACGAAGAGCCGGCTCGCCAGGCTTCGATGCCGCCGACCCGCAGGTCGGGAGACCCAACGCATGTACGCAAGTGTGCACTGTGCGTTGCGCTGGTGTGAACGGCGGTTTTCGTGAACGAAATGAACGTAACGGTGACTCGACCTCCGAACCTGCGCATAGTCCCTGGCAAATCCCCCCGAAATGAAGGAGCGGACATGGCTGCCGAGGCTGTGCGCCGGACACCCGGAGGACGTCGGGACCGTACCCATCTGCTCTACCTGATGGTGATCGCGGCGGTCATCGCCGGCATCATCGTCGGCTTCGCCGCGCCGAAGTTCGCCGTCGAGTTGAAGCCCATCGGGACCGGCTTCGTCAACCTCATCAAGATGATGATCACGCCGATCATCTTCTGCACCATCGTGCTCGGGGTGGGCTCGGTGGCCAAGGCGGCGAAGGTCGGTGCCGTGGGCGGGCTCGCGCTCGGCTACTTCCTCGTGATGTCCACCGTCGCCCTGGCGATCGGGCTCGTCGTCGGCAACGTCGTGCACCCCGGAGCGGGCATGCACCTGACCGCGGCGCTGAAGCAGGCCGGTCACGCGCAGGCGGTGACGGGCAAGGCCGAAGGCGGGGTCGACTTCCTGCTCGGCAGCATCCCCGACACCCTGCTCTCCGCCTTCACCTCGGGCCAGGTCCTGCAGACGCTGCTGATCGCCCTGCTCACCGGCTTCGCGGTGCAGTCCATGGGGCGGGCCGGAGCGCCGATCCTCCGCGGCGTCGAGCACCTCCAGCGGCTCGTCTTCCGCATCCTCTCGATCGTTCTGTGGGCCGCCCCGGTCGGTGCGTTCGGAGCGATCGCGGCGGTGGTCGGAGCCACCGGCGTCGACGCGCTCAAGAGCCTCGCGGAAGTCATGATCGCCTTCTACGTGACCTGCGGGCTGTTCGTGTTCGTCGTCCTCGGGGCGGTCCTCTGGCTCACGGCGCGGATCAACATATTCGCCCTGCTGCGCTACCTGGCCCGCGAGTTCCTGCTGATCTTCTCCACGTCCTCCTCGGACACCGCGCTCCCACGCCTGATCGCGAAGATGGAGCACCTCGGCGTCGACCGGTCCGTCGTCGGCATCACCGTGCCGACCGGGTACTCCTTCAACCTCGACGGCACCGCCATCTACCTCACGATGGCATCGCTGTTCATCGCCTCGGCCACCGGCGCACCGATGTCCATCGGCCAGCAGGTCGGCCTGCTCCTCTTCATGGTCGTCGCCTCCAAGGGCGCGGCCGGCGTCACCGGAGCCGGACTGGCCACCCTCGCCGGCGGCCTGCAGGCCCACCGGCCAGACCTCGTCGACGGCGTCGGCCTCATCGTCGGCATCGACCGCTTCATGTCCGAGGCCCGCGCCGTCACGAACTTCGCCGGCAACGCCGTCGCCACCGTGGTCATCGGAACATGGACCAAGGAGTTCGACCGCGACCGCGCCCGCGAGGTCCTCGCCGGGCGGTTCCCCTTCGACGAGACCACCCTCCTGGACGACGAGCCGCCCGCCGAAACCGGCACCGTCCCCGTCCCAGCGCCCGCCGCCGACACGGCGGCACCCGTACGCGCCGGAACCTGATCCCCTTCCCCCACCGGACGCCCGCGCGGCTCGAGAAGTGTCGAGTTGCGCGGGCGTCTGCGGGCAGGCAAGGTAGGGGGGCTTGATGCTCACCATTCGGGGGCGGTAGCTCAGCCGGTCAGAGCAGGGGACTCATAATCCCTTGGTCGTGGGTTCGAGTCCCACCCGCCCCACGGGGCGGCTTTGCCTGCTCGACGAGCTGTGCTCGTCTTCGCCGGGGCCCGCTATGCCGTCCGGGGGGACGACCCCCCGGACCCCCCGGTGCGGGGCTTCGCCCCGCCTGGTGGTGCCGACCGTCGCCGCGCTGGCCGCCACGCTCGCATTTCCTGCTTGCCGCCCTTTCGGGGTGGCTTCGCCGTTGGCCGCTATGCCTTCCGGGGGGCGA
>NZ_JBFAJC010000068.1:0-54714 GCF_040655075.1 Actinoallomurus sp. NPDC050550
GGAGCGCGGGCAGTCCGCGCTGGACACGGGCCTGATGTTCATTCCGATGACGGCACTGGTCGCGGTGGTGAACCTGGCCTCGGCGAAGCTGGCCGCGATGTTCGGCCCGCGGGTGCCGATGGTCGCCGGACAGCTACTCGGGACGGCCGGGCTGGTGGCGTTGACCACGGTCGGCGCGCACACCGACGTGTGGGCGGTGGCGCTGCTGATGGTGCCGGTCGGCCTGGGCGGGGCGCTTGCGGTGCCGGCGCTGACCGCGATGCTGCTCGACGCGGTGCCCGCGGACCGGGCCGGCACCGCGGGCGCCGTGCTCAACACCGGCCGCCAGGTCGGCGGAGCGATCGCGGTGGCGGTCTTCGGGGCGCTGCTGGCGGGCGCGGACACATTCCTGGCCGGCATGCGCTGGAGCATGCTCCTCGCAGCGGCCGGGCTCGTACTGACGGCGGGGGCGACCCTGACGCTGCCGCGGGGCAGGCAGGCGTGAGGCCTGCCGCGAGCGGGCTTGCTATGAGGACCGCCTGACCGGGAGTCCATCTCCACGAGTTGGGGCGAACTCGAGGAGGATTTCCACGAAGGCTTGGAGCTTGGCGGATTCACTGCTTTTCAGCCACATCGGCGCGTAGTAGACGGGCGGTGCGTCGTCGAATGAGACATAGGTGACGTCCGGCCGGGCGTGGTAATCAGCCCCCCTCGCACCGACCGGAGTACCCCCCTTGCCCGCCCCGACCAACGACAGAATCTCCTCCCAGCCGAAGGCAGCCGGCCCTTGAGGGACGGATCGGCCGCCTGGTGTACGGCGTGGATAGTGGGCATCGAGGAAGTTCTGGGACGCACCGACGGGCGTGATCAGTGGCAGGAGGGCGAGATCCTCCAGCGAGACCGTTTCCTGAGCCGCGAGCCGGTGGGAGGCGGGCATCACGAGGGCACGGCGTTCGGAGAAGAGGACGGGCCCGGCGACGATGTCGGGCCCGTCGACGGGAAGCTCTTTGACCAGGATGTCGAGTTCGTCGCCTCGCAACGCTGTGAAGGCGGCAGCGAACGTCACTCGATGGATCTCGACGGTGCACTGGGGATGGCGGGATTGGACCTCCTCCGCCGCCCGCACGATGAGATCGCCGCACCATAGGGCGGAGAAACCGACGCGCAGCACACCGCTGAGGCCCCGACAGGCCGCCGAGGCATTGGCTATGGCACGCTGGACCTGCTGATATGCGGGGAGCAGTTCGGCGTGGAGCCGTCGCCCGACCGGGGTGAGGGCCACGTGGCGGTTGCTGCGTTCGAACAATGCGCCACCAAAGTGGCGTTCCAGCTTCTTGATCGTCTGGCTGACCCGGCCCGGCGAGACGTGGAGACGTTCAGCGGTGCGCGTGAAGTGGAGCTCTTCGGCTAGGGCCAGGAACGTCTCGATCTCATGTCGCTCCACGGACCCCACACCTTCCGCGGCCTTGCCACCGCCGCTCCAGGCCGCAACCCTACCGCCGACCCCTTCCCGTGGTCCGACCTCGCTCCAGGGTGCGGTTCGCCTCTTCACTCGCTCCGAGGCCGGCTCGTCCCTCACCGGCCCGTGCTGGTCCCCAGCCCCCTATCGGGGACCCACCCCCAGCCTCTCACTCGCTCGTCGGCTCGCCGCTCCGGCCGGTCAGACCTTTGCCGCGATGTCCGTACGGTAGTGCGCGCCGCGCAGCCGGATTCGCTCTGCGGCGGTGTACGCCGCCGCGCGGGCGGCGGCGATGTCGGGACCGCTGCCGACGACGTTCAGCACCCGCCCGCCGGCCGAGACCGGCAGCCCCTCGTGCAGCTTGGTGCCGGCGTGCAGGACGTACGCGCCCTCGACCGCTTCGGCCTCGTCGACACCCGCGATGGGGTCGCCGGTGACGGGCTTGCCGGGGTAGTTCTCCGCCGCGATCACCACGGTGACCGCCGCGCCCGGCCGCCACTCCAGCGCCGGCGCGGAGCCCAGCCCCCCGACGGCGCAGGCCTGCAGCAGCCCGGCGAGCGGAGTGGCCAGCCGGTCGAGCACGACCTGGGTCTCCGGGTCGCCGAACCGGGCGTTGAACTCGATTACCCGGACGCCCTTCGACGTCAGCGCGAGCCCGGCGTACAGCACACCGATGTACGGCGTCTCGCGGCGCCGCAGCTCGTCCACCGTCGGCTGGACGACCGTGCGCACGACCTCGTCGACCAGGTCCGCGGGGGCCCAGGGCAGCGGGGTGTAGGCGCCCATGCCGCCGGTGTTCGGCCCCTTGTCGCCGTCGTGGGCGCGCTTGAAATCCTGGGCGGGCAGCAGCGGCACGACGGTGGTGCCGTCGGTCAGCGCGAACAGCGAGACCTCGGGTCCATCGAGGTACTCCTCGATGACGACGCGCTCGCACTCGTCGGCGTGCCGCTCGGCCGCCGCGCGGTCCTCGGTGACGACGACGCCCTTGCCGGCGGCCAGGCCGTCGTCCTTCACCACGTACGGCGGGCCGAACGCGTCCAGCGCCTCGCGGACCTCGCCGGCGCTCTCGCAGACGTGGGCGTCGGCGGTCGGGACGCCGGCCGCCTGCATGATCTCCTTGGCGAACGCCTTGGAACCCTCGATCCGCGCGGCCGCCGCGTCCGGGCCGAAGCACAGGAACCCGGCCCGGCGCAGGGCGTCGCCGACGCCCGCGACGAGCGGAGCCTCCGGCCCGATCACGACGAGCTGCGCCATGAGGCGTTGCGCGAGCTCGACCACGGCGACCGGATCGGTCGGATCCAGGACATGGTTGTCCGCGAGCGCGGCGGTGCCGGCGTTGCCGGGCGCGCAGTGCAGCGCGGTGACGTCAGGGTCGCGGGAAAGGGAGCGGACCAGCGCGTGTTCGCGCCCGCCCGAGCCGAGAACGAGGACTCGCACGTCGCAAAGCCTATCCAGATCTCGGGTTTCCGGGCCGGTGCGGGAAGCGCGGACGGCCGTCCCGCGTTGATCTGATCAGACGGTGATCGCGGTGACTGTTGAAAGATTCTGGGAATCCTGTGAACCGCCCACGGCTGTCAGGCGTCCTTAATTCCCGGTGTACCTTCAGAGCTCCGAGCTCTGAGCGCCGACGAACCTAAGGAGGTGGTTGGAATGAGCCCTGGCGATCCTTGCAGTAACGCCGAGCCTCCTCACAGTCCGAGCATCTCTACTCGGCGTCCGGCCGCCTCCGGCGCGCGCTCCCCGCTCTGATCCCGGGTTGACGCGCGCTGCCGCGCGTGGGGCCGGGGCCGGGGAAGGAGTTCCCCCATGGCCATGACCAGGGTTCGTCCCGGGCGCGCCACCCGCGTCCTGTTCAAGCCGCTCGCCCGTCCGGGCCGCATCGCGGCCGGTGAGTCGATCAACCAGCGGTCGGCGCTCATCGACTGGGCCGCGTACGTCGACGGGAAGCGCGTCGACACCGACAGCCTCGCCGACGCCGTCGAGCTCGTCCGCGCCCCCGAGAACGACGGCGCCGAGCCGCGGGGCGGCTTCGTCTGGGTGGGGCTGCACGAGCCCGACGCGGACGAGCTGGAGCGGCTGGCGGAGGTGTTCGGCCTGCACCCCCTCGCGGTCGAGGACGCCGTCCACGCCCACCAGCGGCCCAAGCTGGAGCGCTACGACGACGTGCAGTTCGTCGTCATGAAGACCATCGGGTACGTCGAGCGCGGCGGCACGGAAACCGTGCACACCGGCGAGATCATGATCTTCTGCGGGCCCGACTTCATCGTCACCGTGCGGCACGGTGCGCACGGCGAGCTCGCGCCGGTCCGGCGCCGCCTCGAGAAGACACCGGAGCGTCTCGCGCTCGGTCCCGCCGCGGTCCTGCACGCGATCATCGACCGGGTCGTGGACGACTACATCTCCGTCGGTGACGCCGTCCAGCAGGACATCGACGAGGTCGAGGAGAACGTCTTCTCCGCCGACGCCACCAACCAGGCCGAGCGCATCTACCGGTTGAAGCGCGAGGTCATCCAGCTCAAGCGGGCCGTCGGTCCCCTCGCCGGCCCGGTGCGCAACCTGGCCGCCCGCCGATTCGTGCCGACCGAGATCCGGGAGTACTTCCGCGACGTCGACGACCATCTCGCCCGCGTGCGCGAGCAGGTCGAGTCGTGTGACGAGCTGCTCACGCCGATCCTCCAGGCGCACCTCACCCAGGTGACCGTCACCGACAACCACGACATGCGCAAGATCTCCGCCTGGGCGGCGATCCTCGCGATGCCGACAGCGATCACCGGCGTGTACGGCATGAACTTCAAGTTCATGCCGGAGCTGCACTGGAAGTACGGCTACCTGCTCGCCCTCGGCGTCATCGTCGGCTCCTGCTTCGTCCTCTACCGGGGCTTTCGCCGCAATGGCTGGCTCTGAGGCTCAGCGAGCACACCCTCGCCGACCTCGTTTCCGTCAGCCGGGCCTCTACCGGGTCCTGGAATGCCAGAAGACCACCGTGTCCGCATCCACCCGTGCAGGGCAGTGACGTGCTGCCCTACGTCTACCGGGTCACCAAGTACGACCCCGCCGACCGCGACGAGAGCGGCGGATATACCGGCGCGGAGGAAGCGGTCAGCGACCATGGACCGGTCGAAACGGCCTACCTGGAAGCGGTGGCCGCCTTCGCCGAAGACACCGGCGTCCATGAGCTGACCATACGAGAGCCGTAGGTCACCGCCTTCGCCCACTTCGGCCGGGAGCCGGCCGTCGAAGGCCACGGCCTGGCCGGGCTCTTCCCGCCCGACCTCACCGGTTTCCATGACGGCACGCACGTGCCGGTGTCCGTCGGCCTCGAGCTGGTCCGGGCGATGCTCCGCGACAATGGTGTCTGGTGCCGCCTCGAGGTAGAGAACGTGTTCGCCGTGCATGTCGGGTGGGACCAGTACGTCTACGTCGGCAGCAGCGAGCCTTGTGAAGGGGCGTTGGACCGGACCCGGGCATTGGGGCTGTTCCCCGAACGGATCGACGCCTCCCCCTACGATGCGGATTTCGATGACGAGCCCGGCGAACAGCGACCCGCCGACGACACCTTCTGGGCTCGGCTGCGCTGGTGTATCGCCACGCACCAAGCCGTCATCTTGGAAGAGGGCTACCTCCACAACGCGTCCCGCTGGCACCGCCTCACCGGCGACACCGTCGACGCGGTACGCGCCCGGCTCACCCCTCGTGCTCGACTCACCGTCTGGCCAGACCTGTCCACCGACGTCGACGAGATTCTGGCCGTTCTCTCCGACAAGGACCTGATCGAACTTGTCTGGGAGAACGAAGACGGACAGATCACCAGCACGATCGCCGACGAGAGCCAGTTCACCGAACTGGCCGCGCAGATCACCAGCGCACGTGCCGCTACCGTGCTTTCTCTGTTCACCGACGAACGCCACCCTCTGTTCACCGCCGTCCTACCCGACAGCGACGGCATCCTGCGGGCCCGGTGGAGAACCGAACCGACCCCGAGCGACGACGAATGGGCCTTCTTGAAGACCCTTCGCCAAGGCCAGATCTGTAACGGCACCGTCAGCGAGATCGCCGGCTTCGGGGTGACGTTCGTCGACATCGGCGGCTGCACCGCAATGATCAACATTTCCGAACTGTCCTGGCGGCCCTTTGATCACCCTTCCGAGATCCTCACCATTGGCCAGGAGATCACTGCACAGATCCTCGACGTCGACATGGTGCGCGAACGCGTGACACTGTCGCTCAAGGCGCTGCAAGAGGATCCGACGAGGCCGTCAGGGCTGAGTAGCTGACCGCCCCAGCACGGTACGGAGCCGGTCGGGGTAGTCGGTCACGATCGCGTCCACGCCGAACGCGATGTGCCGCGCCATCTCGACCGGGTCGTTGACCGTCCACGGAACGACGCGCAGGTCCCGGGCGTGCGCTGCCGCGACCAGTTCCGGGGTGACCATGACCCGCTTCGGGGAGATCATGGTCGCCCCGGCATCGGCCGCGGCGGCGATCAGGCCGCCCGCCGGATCCCGCCCGGCCAGCCACGACGCGTCGAGCGTGTCCGGCTCGACCAGCGCCACCCGCTGCCCGCCGGGCAGCAGCTCCCCCGCCACCGCCAGTACCCGCCAGTCGAAGGCCAGCAGCCGCGACCGCTCCGTCAGCCCGTACGACTCCAGCACCTTCACCGCCGCGACCGTGATGGTCTCGACGTCCGGCCAGGACGGATCGGTCTTGATCTCCACCGCCAGCCGTACGTCGTGCGGGGCGACCAGCTCGCAGAGCTCCGCCAGCGTCGGCATCTCGGCACCGGGGATCGCCGTCTGCGTCGACGCGAACCGCTTGTTCTGGATGCCCGCGTCGAGCGTCTTGATCTGCGCGAGCGTCAGCTCCCCGATCGGCCGGCCGACGTACGGGAACATCGGGTCGCGCGGCCGGTACGGTCCCCGGTCCCGTACGACCCCGGCGTTCAGCGACTGGTCGTGATGGAGCACCGGGACGCCATCCGCGGTGAGTGCGACGTCCAGCTCCAGCACGTCGACACCCAGCTCGAGCGTTCTCGCGAACCCCGGAAGGGTGTTCTCCGGCCACAGTCCCCGCGCTCCGCGGTGTCCCTGGATCTCCACCCGCCCCAGCGTACGAGGCCGTGTCGGTACCTTCGCGCCTCGGGTGGAGAAGGCTCGGTGAACACGCGAACCGGGAGGCGATCTGCGGCATTCGCTCCGATTTGTGATTGCGTTCACCGAGCATTCCGTACGGCCCCGGCCCCGCCCGGCTCCGCGGTCGTGGGCGAGGGTCATGGGGCGGCGAGAGCTTCGGTGGGGGAGAGCCGGGCCGCGCGAATCGCCGGGTACAGGCCGGCGATCCCGCCGATGACCAGCGTGGCACCGACGCCGCCGGCCATCGCCCACGGCGGCACCACCGTCGGCCAGCCCTGCGTCACCGCGAAGACCGCGGTGGCGAGGATGCCGAGCGTCACGCCGCCCACGCCGCCGAGCGCGGCCAGCAGCTGCGACTCGGTGAGGAACTGTGCCCTGATCTGACCGCGCGTCGCGCCCAGGGAACGCCGCAGGCCGATCTCGGCACGGCGCTCCAGGACCGAGATCACCATTGTGTTCGCCACCCCGACCCCGCCGACCAGGAGAGCCACCGCGCCCAGCCCCAGCAGGAGCCCGGTGAACGCCTTGTCGCTGGCGTTCTGGGCGGCGAGCGCGTCCGACGGGCGGCTGACCTCCACCTCCGTCGGTGAGCTCGGGTTGGCAGTGGCGGCGAGCAGGTCCCGCACGTGCTCGACCGACTCCTTCTTCGCTCGCGTGTAGACGGTGGTGGGGTGGCCGTCGAAGCCGAGCCGGGAGACCGCCGCGTCCCAGCCGACCAGCGCGGCGGAGTTCAGCTCCGGCGTGAGCTGCGCCGGCTCCAGGATGCCGACGACGGTGAACCACTGCGAGCCGAGCCAGACCTGGACGCCCGGCTGTGCGACGCCGAGCGCGTCCGCCGCGTCCGAGCCCAGCACGACGGCCGGGTACCGGCTCGTGGCCGCGTTGAGCCAGGTCCCGGCGGCCATCCGCAGACCGGCCGTACGAGGCAGGTCGAGGCGGGCCGCCAGGACGCCGATGCCGCCGGTCTCCCCCGCGTCGATGTGATCGTTGCGGTAGACGTTCGTGTCGGAGATCTTGCCCGTCGCCGAAGCGGAGATCACGTCGGTCATCCGGCCGATCATCGCGACCGACTCCTTGGGGAGCTCCGCGTCGGAGCCGAACAGGTCCTTGCCGGGCGCCACGGTCAGCATGTTGGTGCCCAGCCGGTCCAGCGTGGCCTGGAGCTGGGCCCGGCTGGAGGCCGAGATGCCGACCACACCGATCATCGCGGCGATGCCGATCGCGATACCGAGGGCGGACAGGAACACTCGCAGCGGGCGGGCGCGCAGCCCGGCCGCACCGACCCGCACCACGTCCCGGGGACCCAGTCTGGCCGGCTGATCGCCACCCGCCGACTGGCCGCCGTCCGCCCCCGCGGGTCGGCCGCCGTTCGCTGCCGCCGGGCCGTCGCCGTACGTCTCGGGCGGCTGCGGGTCGTCTCGTCTGCGCCTCATCGTGCGGCCTCCGCTCGTGCGTCGTCCTGGACGACCCGGCCGTCGAGCATCCGGATCTGGCGGGGCAGCGTCGCGGCGATGTCGCGGTCATGTGTGATCACGATGACCGTGGTGCCGCCGTCGGCCAGCTCCCGGAGCAGGTCGATCACCCCGGCGCCGGAGGCGGTGTCCAGCGCCCCGGTCGGCTCGTCGGCCAGCAGCAACGCGGGTTCGCCGATCACCGCACGGGCGATCGCCACGCGCTGCTTCTCACCGCCGGACAGCTGGTGCGGCCGGTGGCCGAGCCGGTGGGCCAGGCCGACCCGCTCGAGGGCCAGGCGCGCACGGCGGCGACGTTCCGCCGGCGGGACGCCGGCGTACAGCAGGCCGTCGGCGACGTTGTCCAGCGCGCTGACCCCGGCGGCGAGGTGGAACTGCTGGAAGACGAACCCGATCCGCCGGGCGCGCAGCGCCGAGAGCCGCCGGTCCGGCAGGGACGACACGTCGCGGCCCTCGATGCGCACCGTGCCGTCGCTGGGCCGGTCCAGCGTGCCGATGAGGTGCAGCAACGTCGATTTGCCGGAGCCGGATGGCCCGACGATCGCGGCGAGTTCTCCGGTCTCGACCGTCAGCGTCACCCCGTCCAGCGCCGTGACGTCGCCCGGGTACTCCTTGCGGACCTCCCGGAGTTCCACGACCGGCCCGCTCACTTCGGCACCCCTACGCTCATGCCCTCGGCCAGGCCGGAACCGGAGATCTCCACCTTGCCCTCGGTGAACGCGCCGGTCTCCACAGGGACGGTACGGACGTGCCCGCCTTCGACGACCTGCACGCCGTAGCCGCCATCGGCCTGGGCGAGCAGCGCCTCGATCGGCACGGCGAGGACGTTCGCGTGCTGTTCGCTGGTCAGGTAGACCTGCACCGGTGCCTTGTCGAAGGAGCCCAGCGCCCCCTGGTCTTCGACGGTGACGGTCACCGCGACGGTGGTGGGGTTGTCGCCGTGCCCTGCCGTGGCGACCTTGCCGACCTTGGTGATCCGGCCCTTGGTGGTGCCTCCGCCGGGCAGTTCGATCGACACCTTGGCGCCCTTCTTGGCGAGCCGCTGGTACTGCACGTCGAGGGCGATGTCCACCTCGCGGGTGGTGCCGGTGTAGGTGAGCACCGGGCCGCTCGGCCGGTCACCGACCTGCGCCTTCCGTTCGGCGACCCGGATCTCCCCGGGTGCGACCAGCACGGATCCGGGTGCGATCCGACCCGTCTGCTCGAGGTCGAGGTCCTTCTGCCAGCGTTTCACCGCGGCGGCGGTGGCGGCGGTGTAGGTCTTGTCGACGGTGAAGCCGGTGTAGCCCAGGGCCTGGAGGTTCTGCTCGAACTGCAGGACGTCCCGGCCCTTGGTGCCGTCGGAGAGGGTTCGGTAGATCGGCAGCGATCCGTACAGCAGCGGCACCGGGTGGTCGTCCACCCGGTAGGCGGGCCGGCCGCGAGACACCACCGTGCCGGGTGCGGCCAGCCACGTCAGTACGCCGCGACCGCCCGCGCCGGCCGCCGTGCCCGTCGTGCCGTAGCCGAGTGTGCCGTCCACCTTCTGGGTCTCCACCAGGGTGGTCCGTTCGATCCGCGCGGTCGCGGGCGGCAGGGTGCTGCGCCCGGTGGGCGTGCCGCCCCCGCCGCCCAGGCCGGCCGCCGCCAGGCCCGCGACGCCGACCAGGATCACGCCGACGCCGCTCAGGACGGCGGCGCGGGCCCTGCTCAATTCGTGCTCCGCGTGAGGGACCGGCTACCGCCGGGCCGATAGTTCGCGCAGGCCTTGTCGGCGTCCTTGAACGCCTGGCCGTCCGGGTTCACGTCACCGCCGCCGACGTTGTTGCTCTTCCCGCTCCCGCTCTTGACCACGATGCCGCCGTCGGCGTTCGGGTCGGGCATGTTCACACCGTGCTGGCGCATGCACTTCGCGTAGGCGCGCATCTTCGCCAGATCCTCCGGCTTGGGTTTCATCGGTTTGCCGCCGTTCGGCATCAGGTGGCCGCATTTGGCCTGGGCGGCCTTCATCGCCTTGTCGTCCGCTCCGAGCTTGGCGCTGCCGCCGTTCGCGGGGCCCTGGGCCTTGATCCGGATACCACCGTTTCCGTCGGTCTCCGGGTCGGCCATGTTCACGCCGTTGGCCCGCATGCACTTGGCGTAGGCGCGCATCTTCTGCACGTCACTGGCCGCACTCGCATTGGCACCGGCCTTCTTGTGGCCGGCCCCGCAGGCCGACAGTCCGAGGGTGAGCGCGGGCGCCAGGATGAGCGCCGCAACCGCCGTTCGTCGCATCGATCGTCTCCTCGTCGACTCCGCCGGGCGGACCCCGGCGAACTGCGAGGAGTCAAATCACCGGCCGATAACCCGGGCGTAACCGGTTCGGGTTACGCCGGCGTTATGCCCGATGCCGCACGCTGTGCCGGAACGGTCGCCGAACGAGGCATGGACGGGGAACGGTGCGCGTACTCATCGCCGAGGACGAGCGGATGCTCGCCGACTCGATCGCCGAAGGGCTGCGGGCGGAGGCCTTGGCCGTCGACGTGGCCTATGACGGTGACGCCGCGCTCGAACTCCTCGGCGTCAACGACTACGACGTGCTCGTCCTCGACCGCGACCTGCCGGTCGTGCACGGCGACGACGTCTGCCGCGCGGTCGTGGAGTCCGAGGCGGCCGTCCGGGTGCTGATGCTCACCGCCGCCGCCACCGTGCGAGCGCGGGTCGAGGGACTCGGGATCGGCGCCGACGACTACCTGATCAAGCCGTTCGCGTTCGAGGAACTGGTGGCCCGGATCCACGCGCTGGGCAGGCGGGCGCGGCCGGCCGATCCGCCGACTCTGGAGCGCGCCGGGATCCGGCTCGACCCCGCCCGCCGGGAGGTCTACCGGGACGGCCGCTTCGTGCACCTGGCGCGCAAGGAGTTCGGTCTGCTGGCCGAGCTGCTGCGCGCGGACGGCACGGTCGTCTCGGCGGAGCGGCTCCTGGAGAAGGTGTGGGACGAGCACACCGACCCGTTCACCAACACCGTGCGGGTGACGCTGATGAAGCTCCGCCGCAAACTCGGCGATCCACCCGTCATCGAGACCGTCCCGGGAGTGGGGTACCGAATCACATGAACACGATCGCCCGGAGACCGGAGCCCACCATCCGCGTCCGGCTCACCCTGCTGTACGGCGGCCTGTTCCTGGTCGGCGGCCTCGTGCTGCTGACGCTGACCTACTTCCTCGTCAAGAACAGCATGGAGCACCGGTCGGCCGACCTCGCCGCCGTCCGGGTCGCCGGGTCCGGCCCTGCCGACACCCAGGTGATTTCGCCGAAGCAGTCCGGCGCCCTGCTCGCCCAGAGCGAGCCGTCTCCCGGCGTGCTGTACACGGCCCGGCAGACCCAGGGCCTGGTCGTGCAGGCGAAGCAGGTGTCGGCGCGGCAGACCCTGAACTCGCTGCTGACCCAGGGCGGCATCGCGCTCGCCGTCGTGGGCACGGCCGCACTCGGGCTCGGCTGGATCTTCGCCGGCCGGGCGCTGCGCCCCATCCACAAGATCACCGAGACCGCCCGGCGGGTGGCGCACAGCCGTAATCTCACCGAGCGGATCGCCTACGCCGGGCCGCGCGACGACGTGAAGGAACTGGCCGACACGTTCGACACCATGCTGGAGCGGCTCGCCCGGGCCTTCGAGGGGCAGCGGCGGTTCGTCGACAACGCCTCCCACGAGCTGCGCACGCCTCTGGCCATCAACCGGACCCTCATCGACGTGGCCGTACGCCGCCCCGACGCGAGCGCGGACGTGAAGCGGCTAGGCGAGTCGCTGCTCGTCGTCGGCGACCGGCACGAGCGCCTCATCGAAGGGCTGCTCACCCTCGCCGGCAGCGAGAACACCGTCGTCGACACCGCACCGCTCGACCTCGCCGACGTGGCCGGGCACGTCCTGGACCAGGCCAAGACCGAGCTGGAAGGACGGGGTCTGACCGTGCACCGCGCCCTCGGCCGTGCGCCGACCGAGGGCGACCCGGTCCTGGTGGAGCGCCTCGTCCAGAACCTGGTCGAGAACGCGATCCGGTACAACGTCGACGGCGGCGAAGTGCGGCTGGCCACCCGCCGACACGAGGGCGGCGCCGAACTGGTCGTCGCGAACACCGGCCCGGTGATCCCCGCGTACGAGGTGGAGACGCTGTTCGAGCCGTTCCGGCGCCTCCGGAGCGACCGGGTGCGCTCCGACCGGGGTACCGGATTGGGCCTGTCGATCGTCCGTGCCATCGCGACCGCCCACCGCGGCGCCGTGACCGCCGACCCCCGGGCGGGCGGCGGCCTCGCGGTGACGGTCCGGCTCCCGTCGCTCAGGTGAAGCGGCATCGCCCGCCCACGACCGTGATGCGGGTCAGGCGCAGCCCCGCCACGACGGTGAGACGGGTCAGGCGCAGCCCGGCCACGACGGAAAGGCGGGTCAGGCGCAGCCGACCACGAGGGTGAGACGGCTCAGGCATCGCCCGGCCGCGACCGTGAGACGGGTCATTCGCCGTGCCACCAGCGGCTCAGCGGGTTGCGCCGGCGTACCGGTGCGGCGGAGGGGCGCGGAGCGGGCGCCTGCGGGCCCCGGGCCGGGGCGAGCGAAGAGGAACCCGATTCCGGTGCGGGCGCGGGGCTCCCCTGCCGCGGTCCATGCGCGGGAGCACCCTGCCAGGCGGCCTGGACCGGGTCGGCGGAGGAACCGGCCGACGGCGCCTGGGTGGGCGGGAACCGTACGGGCAGGGCCTTGAGCGCCCGCTGTGCGAAGCCGGGCCGCCATTCCAACTGGCCGGCGGGGACGGCCAGCTCCATGTCCGGCAGTGCGTCGAGCAGCTTCTCCATGGCGACGGAGGCGATCAGGCGTGCCTGGCCCTGGACGGGGCAGGTGTGCGGGCCCGCGCCCCAGGCCAGGTGGGCGCGGTTGCCCGCCCGGTTCGCGGACGCGGTCGACGGATCGGTGTTGGCGGCCGCGAACCCGATGACGACGGGCTGGTCGGCCGGCAGCCGCACTCCATGGAAGTCGAGGTCCTGGACCGGGTAACTGACCGCCCAGTTGGCGATCGGCGGGTCGGTCCACAGCACCTCGTCCAGAGCGTCCGCGACGGGGAGGCTGCCACCCGACAGGTCGCCGGCGAACCGGTCGTCGGACAGCAGCAGCCGCAGGCCGTTGGCGATGAGGTTCTGCTCCGGCTCGGTGGCGAGGCCGACGAGTAGCGCGATCTGCTCGACCAGTTCCTCGTCGGTCAGCCGGGCCGGGTGCTCGACCAGCCACGTGGCCAGGTCCTCAGCGGGCCGCGCGCGCTTGAGCGCGACCAGCTCGGCGACGGCCTCCACCAGCATCTGGTTGTTCTTGGCCGTCTCGACGTTCTCGACGAGTCCCTGCATGCCGACGGCGATGCGGTCGCCGATCTCCGTCGGGCAGCCCAGCACCTCGTTGAACACCAGGAGCGGCAGGACCAGCGCGTACTCGGCGCGCATATCGGCCGAGCCCTTCGTCGCGAATCGCCGGATGAGAAGCTCGGCGTGGCGCTCGACGGATTCGCGCAGCGTGTTCAGGTCGATCCGGGACATGCTGTCGGAGATCGCCGCGCGCAACCGGGCGTGGGCGGCGCCATCGGACAGATTGCAGGCCGGCCGGTACATCATGAACGGCACGACCGGGGAGTCCGGCGGAGCCGTCTGCTGCCAGCGGCGGGCGTCTTTGGGGAAGGTGCCGGGGTCGCGCAGCACCTCCAGGGCGGCTTCGTACGAGATGACCAGGGACGCCGGAACGCCCGGGGCCAGCTCGACGGGCGCGACCGGCCCGTACCGGCGCAAGGCCTCGTACATCCGGGCGGGACGGGCCGCGAACTCGGGGCCGTACAGCGGTGCCCGGCCGCCGTGTGCGGGGCACTCCGGACCCGATGTGGAGGAGCCCGCGGTCTCGGGAGTGAGGTTGTCAGACATCAAGAATCCTTCTCGCCTACTGCAGTCCGCTCATTTGCCGTGCCACCAGCGGGCCAGGGCACCGCGCCGACGTTCCGGGACCGCCACGGGACGCGGAGCCGGGGCGGCGGCCGGCCCCGATGTGGCGTTCGACCGCTGGGCGGGATCGCCCTCCCAGACGGCCGCGGCAGACGGCGGGGGTGGCGGCGCTTGGGCGGGCGGGAACCGTACGGGCAGGGCCTTGAGCGCCCGCTGTGCGAAGCCGGGCCGCCATTCCAACTGGCCGGCGGGGACGGCCAGCTCCATGTCCGGCAGTGCGTCGAGCAGCTTCTCCATGGCGACGGAGGCGATCAGGCGTGCCTGGCCCTGGACGGGGCAGGTGTGCGGGCCCGCGCCCCAGGCCAGGTGGGCGCGGTTGCCCGCCCGGTTCGCGGACGCGGTCGACGGATCGGTGTTGGCGGCCGCGAACCCGATGACGACGGGCTGGTCGGCCGGCAGCCGTACGCCCCGGAACTCGACGTCATCCACGGGGTAGCTGATCGCCCAGTTGGCGATCGGCGGGTCGGTCCACAGCACCTCGTCCAGAGCGTCCGCGACGGGGAGGCTGCCACCCGACAGGTCGCCGGCGAACCGACCATCGGACAGCAGCAGCCGCAGGCCGTTGGCGATGAGGTTCTGCTCCGGCTCGGTGGCGAGCCCGATCAGTGGGATGAACTGCTCGGTCACCTCTTCGTCGGTCAGCCGGGCCGGGTGGTCGAGTATCCAGGTGGTCAGGTCGTCGGCGGGCCGCTCGCGCTTGAGCGCGACCAGCTCACCGATGGCCTCCAGCAGGATCCGGTTGCTCTTCGCCGTGTCGACGTTCTCGACGAACCCCTGCATCGCGACGACGATGCGGTCGCCGATCTCCGGAGGGCAGCCCAGCACCTCGTTGAACACCAGCAGGGGCAGGACCAGCGCGTACTCGGCGCGCAGGTCGGCCGCGCCGCGCCCGGCGAATCGCCGGATGAGCGTCTCGGAGTGGCGTTCGACGGACGCGCGCAGCGTGTTCAGGTCGATGCGGGACAGGCTGTCGGAGACCGCCGCGCGCAACCGGGCGTGCTCGGCACCGTCGGTCTTGTTGCAGGCCGGCCGGTACTTCATGAACGGCACGACCGGCGAGTCCGGCGGGACGGTCCGCTCCCATCGGCGGGCGTCCTTGGGGAACCTCTCGGGGTCACGCAGCACCGCGAGGGCGGCGTCGTAGGAGATGACCAGGGACGCCGGGATGCCCGGGGCCAGCTCGACGGGGGCGACCGGGCCGTGGCGACGCAGGGCGTCGTACACCCGAGCCGGATTCGCGGCGAACTCCGGACCGTACAGCGGCGTCCGACCGGGGTGCGCGGGACAGCCCCGCGCCCCGGCGTCAGAGGTCATCGGGGGTGTTCTTCTCGACGTCGATGAGGTACTCGACGAGGGCGATCAGCGCGCGCGTGGAGGACGCCTGATCGCGCGCGTCGCAGGTGATGAGCGGTGTGGAGGGCAGCAGGTCGAGGGCTTCGCGGAGCTCTTCCTCCGGGAAGGCCGGCGCGCCGTCGAACTGGTTGATCGCGACGGCGTACCGGAGCTTCTGCTCCTCGAGGAACCCCATGATGTCGAAGGACTGCTCGAGCCGCCGGGTGTCGGCCAGCACGAGCGCGCCGAGGGCCCCGCGCGACAGGTCGTGCCACAGCTGCGTGAACCGGTGCTGTCCCGGCGTCCCGAACAGGTAGAGCACGAGGTCGTCGCTCAGCGTCAGACGGCCGAAGTCCATGGCGACGGTGGTCGTCTCCTTGTCCGGTACTCCGGCAAGGTCGTCGATCAGGGCACCGGCCTGCGTCATCCGCTCCTCGGTGCGCAGCGGCCGGATCTCCGAGAGCGTGCCGACGTACGTGGTCTTGCCGACGGCGAAATGACCGACGATCAGCAGCTTGACCGAGGTCCGTACGGTGTCGCGCACATAGGTGCCGTCAGAGACGAGCGCGGAGTCCATCGAGCACCTCCTGAAGCACTCGGGTCGGGGGCTGGCCGGTGTCCGGCACGGACGCCCGGGTTACGATGTGGCCGCTGTCGACCAGGTCGGACAGCAGGACCTTGGTGACGCTGACGGGCAGGGAGAGGTGGCCGGCGACCTCCGCCACCGAGAGGGCCCCGCCCCGGCACAGCTCCATGACCCGCCTCTTCTCGGGGTTGAGGCCGGCGACCTCGGAGCGCGCCGCCATCACCAGCGTGACCAGGTCGAAGATGTTGCGGGTCGGACGGGCACGCCCGCCGGTCACCACGTGCGGCCGGACCAGCGCGCGTTCACGGCGGGGCGCGCTCATAGGGACGCGCCCGGGGTCTGCCTCGGCGGGGCGGACAGCTCCTTGCCCAGGCGTTGGACGAGCTCCTGGAGGCGGAACGAGATCGCCTCCATGTCGACGTTCTCCGTCGTGGAGACCGCGAGGTACGCGCCGGGGCCCGCGGCGACGAGGAAGACGTATCCGCCGTCGAACTCGCTGACGGTCTGGCGCCAGGTGGTGCGCGGGTCGCCGCAGAACTCCGCCGAGCTGCGGGCCAGCGACTGCAGCCCGGACATCCCGGCGGCGTGGCGTTCGGCGTCGTCGCGGCCGATGCGGTCGGAGTAGGCCATCAGGAGGCCGTCGGCGGACAGCAGGATCGCGTGCCGCGTCTCCGGCATCTTCAGGGCATCGTCGAGCATCCAGCCGAGCTTGTTGTTCGGATCCTTGGTCATTCGGCGACATTCCCTTCAGAGTCGGGAGAAACGATGGAACGACCGGCGCGGGTCCCCCGCTGCCACGCGCCCATCCCGGCGGCGGTCTCGCGCGCCGGCCGGGTGGAGGGGGCCGGCGCCCCGACGGAGGGGAGCGGCTGCTCGCCGGTGCCGTTCCCGGCGGTGACGCGTCGGCGTTTCGGTAGACCGTGGGCTGTCGTCGTCTGCTCCTCCCGTGCGGGTGGCGACACCGGACTCCTCGGGGTCGGCGGGGCGGCGGGCGCCTCGATCGGCGCGGGCCGCGGTTCGGCGTGTACGGGCGCGGGGCCGGTGTCGATCTGGGTGAGCAGTTCGCTCGGGAGGAACAGCACGGCGCGCACCCCGCCGTACGGGGAGCGGCTGTCGACCGCTACCCGGAAGCCGTACCTCGCGGCGAGCACGCCGATCACGGCGAATCCGACCTGGGGCGGGTCGCCGAGCCGGTTGATGTCCACGGACTCGCGCCCCGACAGGAGCCGCTCCGCCCGCTGCAGTTCCTCCGGGTCCATGGCGACGCCGGCGTCGTCGATCACGATGGCGACGCCGTTGTGCGCCTGCCGGAGGTTGACCTCCACCGTGGTGTTCGGCTGGGAGTGCCGGGCGGCGTTGTCCAGGAGCTCGGCGACGGCCAGGACGACCGGCTCGACGGCGCGGCTGACGACCGCGATGTTGACCTGCGGCGGGACCTGGACGCGGAGGTAGTCGCGGATGCGGGAGGTCGCCCCGCGGAGGACGTCGACCAGCGAGGCGGCGGACCGCTGCTGGCCCGGCCAGGATCCGCAGAGCACCGCGGTGGCCTGGGCGCGCCGCCCGAGCTGGGCGTTCATGTGGTCGATCTTCATAAGGCCCTCGAGCACATCCGGGTCGTCGTGCCGGTCCTGCATCGTGGAGATGGCCAGCTGCTGCTCGTTGCCGAGGCTCTGCACCGCGCGCATCATCGCCTTCAGCGTCGCCTTCGCCGACTGGTCGGCGCGCTCCTTGGCGCGTTCGGCGTGTTCGGCGAAGATCCTCAGGATCGCCCGGATGCCTTGTTCGGCGGACGTCCCGGCGAAGCTGGGATTGCGCGGGCCGGGCACTTCGACCGGCTTGCCGTACAGGGACTCCACCAGGGCCGGGACGCGAACCGTGACGAGGTGGCGCAGCTCCTCATCGCGGACGCGCGCCGTCTCCTCGAGCTCGTTGGCCCGTCGGCGAAACCGGGTGGTGATCTGCTGCTGCCGGATCAGCAGGACCACGGCGACCAGGAGTCCGGCCGCCAGGCACACGAACGCGACCGCCGTCATGTATCGCTCCATTTGCACCTCGGGGCGAGAATGCCGCATTACGGGACAGAACTCATGCAGATCGCAAAGCTACAGCCCGTGATCTTCTTGTGCCAGCGCGATACGAAAAAAGGCCATGCCCGTGAACACTCGGTCACAGACGACTCGGCGGCCCCGGGACACCGGAGCCGCCGAGTCGGTGGATCAGACCAGGGAGCGCAGCTGGAGCGTCTGGTCGCGGCCCGGGCCGACGCCGATCGCGCTGATCTGGGCGCCCGACATCTCCTCCAGCGCCCGGACGTAGTCCTGCGCCTTCTTCGGGAGATCCTCGAACGTCTTGCACTCGGAGATGTCCTCCTGCCAGCCGTCGAGCTCCTCATAGATCGGCTTGGCGTGGTGGAACCCGGTCTGCGTCATGGGCAGCTCGTCGCAGCGCTCGCCGTCGACCTCGTACGCCACGCAGACCGGAACCTTCTCCAGACCGGACAGCACGTCGAGCTTGGTCAGGAAGTAGTCGGTGACACCGTTCACCCGCGTGGCGTACCGGGCGATCACCGCGTCGAACCAGCCGCAGCGGCGGTTGCGGCCCGTCGTGACGCCGTACTCGTGGCCGGTGGTGCGCAGCCAGTCACCCGTCTCGTCGAGCAGCTCGGTCGGGAACGGCCCCGAGCCCACGCGCGTCGTGTAGGCCTTCAAGATGCCGATCACCTTGGTGATCCGGGTCGGGCCGACGCCGGAGCCCGCACACGCCCCGCCCGAGGTCGGGCTGGAGGACGTGACGAAGGGGTACGTGCCGTGGTCGACGTCCAGCAGAGTGCCCTGGGCACCCTCGAGCAGGACCAGCTTGTCCTGCTCGAGCGCCTTGTTGACCACGAGGGCGGTGTCGGCGATGTGCGGGCGCAGCCGCTCGCCGTACGCGATGTACTCGTCGATGATCGGGTCGATCTCGATCGCGCGCCGGTTGTAGACCTTGGCGAGGATCTGGTTCTTGTCGCGCAGCGCGAGGTCGAGCTTCTGCCGCAGGATGCCGGGGTCGAGCAGGTCCTGCACGCGGATGCCCATGCGCGCGATCTTGTCGCCGTACGCCGGGCCGATGCCGCGGCCGGTGGTGCCGATCCGCGCCTTGCCGAGGTACCGCTCGCTCACCTTGTCCAGGGCCTTGTGGTGGGGCATGATCAGGTGCGCGTTGGCCGAGATCAGCAGCCGGTCGCAGCTCACCCCCCGCGCCTGAAGGCCGTCGATCTCCTCCAGTAGGACGCCGGGGTCGATGACCACGCCGTTGCCGATCACGGGTACGACGTCCGGGGAGAGCACCCCTGACGGAAGCAGATGCAGCGCGTAGGACTGGTCGCCGATGACGACCGTGTGCCCCGCGTTGTTGCCGCCCTGGTACCGGACGACATAGTCGACGTCGCCGCCGAGAATATCGGTGGCCTTGCCTTTGCCTTCGTCACCCCACTGGGCGCCGACGAGCACGATGGCCGGCATAGGAGTTCTCTCCCCTGGCATCGACGAAGCCCCTGGCGCAAGCAGCAGCGACAGGGGCTCTTGCGATCAGAGAGTACCCGCAGGATGACCGCGAGGAAAACGGCAGGAGCCGGTCAAGTGGCCAGAACCTCGGCGGCCGTTGGGCTGGAGTCCCGCAGGAAAGTCCGGCAGCGCTCGGCCTCGTCGTCCTCGCCGATAGCGGCGGCCGCGCGGGCGAGGGCGTGCAGGGCGCGCAGGAATCCGCGATTCGGCGCGTGCTCCCACGGTATCGGCCCGTGGCCCTTCCATCCAGCGCGGCGGAGCTGGTCGAGGCCACGGTGGTAGCCCGTACGCGCGTACGCGTAGCTCTCGATCACATCGCCCTTCCCGAACGCGCGGTCGGCGAGCTCGGCCCAGGCGGCCGGGTTCGCCGGGAAGCGCGCGGCGACCTCGAACGGGTCGACGCCGGCCTCCAGGGACTGTCGGGCCTCTTCGTTGTCCGGCAGCTCGGTCGGGGCCGGCCCGCCGAGAAGGTTCTGTGGCTCCATGGGGTCATCCTGCCCAATTCGGCGGCGATCTCCTATTGCGGAGGGCGGGAAAGTTCGTTGTTTTCACGGCGCGTAGCGTGGCACGCATGACCGAAATCACGTTCACCATCGGTGGGGACCTGACCGTTAATCGCCTTGGGTTCGGCGCCATGCGGATCACCGGGCCCGGCATATGGGGGCCGCCGGCCGACCGTGACGAGGCCCTCCGCGTGCTGCGCCGCGCCGTCGAGCTCGGGGTGGACTTCATCGACACCGCCGACTCGTACGGGCCGTACGTGTCGGAGGAGCTGATCCACGAGGCGCTGCACCCGTACGACGGCGTGACGATCGCCACGAAGGCCGGGCTGGTCCGAACGGGACCGAACGAATGGCATCCGGTCGGCCGGCCGAAGTACCTCCGCCAGCAGGTGATGATGAGCCTGCGCCGGCTCGGCCTGGAGCGGATCGACCTGTTCCAGCTGCACCGCATCGACCCGGAGGTGCCGCTCGGCGACCAGCTCGGGGAGCTGCGCGACCTGCGGGACGAGGGGAGGATTCGGCACATCGGGCTGTCCGAGGTCAGCGTCGAGGAGATCGAGAAGGCCCGGCAGATCGTTCCGATCGCCACCGTCCAGAACCTCTACAACCTGACGAACCGGCAGTCCGAGGACGTCCTCGACCACTGCGAACGGGAGAACATCGGCTTCATCCCGTGGTTCCCGCTCGCCGTGGGAGACCTCGCCAAGCCCGGCAGCCGGCTCGACGAGATCGCCAAGGAGCTGGACGCGACGCCGTCGCAGGTCGCGCTGGCGTGGCTGCTCCGGCGCTCGCCGGTCATCCTGCCGATCCCCGGCACCGGCTCGGTGGCGCACCTGGAGGAGAACATGGGCGGCGCGAACCTCACCCTGACCGACGAGCAGTTCGCCGCGCTCTCCTAAAGCCCCGCCCTCCTAAAGCCGCGCTTTCCTAAACAGGCAGTCGGTAGATCACCGTGCCCTCGTCGCCGCGGGCGGCGAGGGCACGCGGCCACAGGTTGTGGATCGCGGCG
The DNA here is from genome assembly GCF_040655075.1 of Actinoallomurus sp. NPDC050550. Lineage (NCBI taxonomy): Bacteria > Bacillati > Actinomycetota > Actinomycetes > Streptosporangiales > Thermomonosporaceae > Actinoallomurus > Actinoallomurus sp. NPDC050550. The sequence goes on from NZ_JBFAJC010000068.1 coordinate 20,997, forward strand.
CGCGCGGCGTGGTTGCCCGCGAGCACGTCGGCGCGCAGTTCGGTGATCCCGTGCCGCCGGGCCGATCCGGTCAGGTCCCCGATAAGCCGCGTGGCGACGCCCTGCCGCTGCCAGGGATCCGCGACCACGACGGCGAGGTCGGCGCGCCATGGCAGGCCGGTGTCGCGCGTGTACTCGGCGATCCCGACGACCTCGGAACCGGCCACGGCGACCAGCGCGTCGCGGTCGACGTGGTCGATGCCGTCGAGCGTGCGGGCGTAGAACACCGGGATGCGCGGGGTGCCGGCGAAGAACCGGTGGTAGAGGCTCCGCCGGGACAGCCGCATCGCCAGGACGCCCTCCCGGTCACCGTCGTCGTAGGGCCGTACCTCGACCGTCGGCACGCCGGGTGCCGCCCGCGCCATCAGTTTCGTCACGAAACCCATTGGAGCATCCGCGAGTTGCGTGAAGCAACCCTCAGGAACGAAAAACGGGCCGGAGGGGAAGATCCCTCCGGCCCTCGGTCGTACGGTCAGGCGGAGAGGCGCCCCAGGCCGAGGCGGTGGTCACCGCCGACCAGCTGCTTCCACGGCAGGGCGGTGTGGCCGCCACCCGCCGGAAGGGCGAATCGCAGGGACTGAGGGGTGATCGTCGGCACCGACATGACGTTCCAGTGAATGACGAGGTGGCCCACCTTGCCGTGCTTGCCGGACGTGAGGACGACCGACTGCTTGGCGGAGTAGCCGAGGCTCTTGTCCCCGTAGGCGTGGACCGGAACGCTGCGCGCGCCGCCCTCCTTGCCCTTGACCAGGTAGGTGAAGCCCTTCAGGCCGTTGCGTAGGACGCAGGCCTTCTTGCCGGTGTTCCGGAAGTTGAGGTGGGCGTACCGCTGGCCCGCGCCCGGGTCGACGTGGCCGAGGGTGACCTTGACGTTCGCGGCCTTGCAGGCGGGTATGACGCTGGTGGTGGCGGCCATGGCGGGCACGGCGGCCGCGATCGAGCCGGCCGCGACGGCGCCGGTGACGACGGCGATCTGCATCCGGCGACGGGTGTTGTCTCGCATCCTGAACTCCCCGAGGGTCAGCGGGCGCAAGTGCGCCCAGGGATTTTTGCGTTCAGACATTGAGACGCTCGCGCGAGCAAGATCGTTCGAGGTTTCCCAAAAATGATCAAGAAAAAAATGATCAGGGTGTGCCCGAGGCGGCGGCCTGCTGGACGACCCGGTCGGTCGGCAGGGCGCCGGGGCCGGGCCGGGGGTCGATGTCGGTCGGGCCCAGCGACGCCCCGCACTCCGAACAGGTCAGGGCCGGCGTCAGCTGCCCGGTGCAGCCGCGGTGGACGAGGACCATGGGTGCGCCGTTCTCGGCGTAGTGCTGATCGCCCCACAGCAGCAGAGACATGATCACCGGCCACAGGCCCACGCCTTTGCGGGTCGGGCGGTACTCGTAGCGCTCCGGCCGCTCCTGGTAGAGATGCCGACGGAGGATGCCCTCGTCGCACAGGCGGTTCAGCCGGTCGGTGAGCACGTTGCGTGCCACGCCCAGGCTCGCCTGGAAGTCGTCGAACCTGCGGACGCCCTCGAAGACGTCCCGGATCACCAGCAGGGTCCAGCGGTCGCCGACGATCTCGAGGGCGCGGGCGATCGAGCAGTTCTGGGCGTCGTACGTGCGGTTGAGCACGCGTCCAGCGTAAGTCGCCGAGTTGCGTCAAGCAACGCGGGGACGGCCGCATCCTCCGGCCGTCCCCGTGCCCCGCATCGATGCCTTACTTGATCTTGGTGCCCTGCGAGAGCAGGTGCTCGCAGGCCTCGACGATGCGCGCGGCCATGCCCGCCTCGGCGGCCTTGCCGTACGCGCGCGGGTCGTAGGCCTTCTTGTTGCCGACCTCGCCGTCGATCTTCAGAACGCCGTCGTAGTTCTTGAACATGTGGTCGGCGACCGGCCGCGTGAAGGCGTACTGGGTGTCGGTGTCGATGTTCATCTTCACGACGCCGTACGACACCGCCTCGCGGATCTCCTCCAGCGTGGAGCCGGAGCCGCCGTGGAAGACCAGCTCGAAGGGCTTGTCCTTGCCGTAGCGCTCGCCGACGACGTCCTGGATCTCCTTGAGGACCTCCGGCCGCAGCTTTACGTGGCCCGGCTTGTAGACGCCGTGCACGTTGCCGAACGTCGCGGCGAGGAGGTAGCGGCCCTTCTCGCCGAGCCCGACGGCCTCGACCGTGGCCAGGGCGTCACCGGGCGTCGTGTAGAGCTTCTCGTTGATCTCGCCGACGACGCCGTCCTCTTCGCCGCCGACGACGCCGATCTCCATCTCCATGACGACGCGGGCCTTGGCGCACTCCTCGATGAGCTCCGCGGCGATCTGGAGGTTCTCCTCGAGCGGCACGGCCGAGCCGTCCCACATGTGCGACTGGAACAGCGGCTCCTCGCCGCGCGCCACCCGCTCCTGAGAGATCTTGACCAGCGGCTTCATGAAGCCGTCGAGCTTGTCCTTCGGGCAGTGGTCGGTGTGCAGCGCGATCTGCACCGGGTACTTCTCGGCGACCACGCGCGCGTACTCCGCGAGCGCCGTCGCGCCTGTCACCATGTCCTTCACCGTGGCGCCGGAGAGGAACTCCGCGCCGCCGGTGGAGACCTGAACGATCCCGTCGCTCTCGGCCTCGGCGAACCCGCGCAGTGCGGCGTTCAGCGTCTGGCTCGAGGTGACGTTGATCGCGGGGTAGGCGAAGCCCTGACGCTTTGCCCGATCGAGCATCTCCGCGTATACCTCTGGGGTCGCGATCGGCATGGCTCTTCCTTCCTTGGGCGTGGCTCCCGGCGGTCTCAACACCAGTATCCCGAAATACATCTGTGGCCCGGACCATGGCACGCCTACCGGTACGCTCGGCGCGTGGCCCTCGCCGTGAACATCATGGATCCCAAGTCCCTCATCGCGACGTTCGGACTGATCGGGATCCTCGCCGTCATCTTCGCTGAGACCGGCCTGCTCGTCGGGTTCTTCCTGCCCGGCGACACCCTGCTGGTCACCGCGGGCGTCTTCACCACGACGACCGCCGCCCACGCCGCCAACATCACGCCGCTGCCGCTCCCGGCACTCCTGATCGGCGCGCCGGTGTGCGCCGTCGCGGGGGCCCAGGTGGGGCACTTCCTCGGCGCCAAGTACGGGCGAAAACTCTTCGACCGGCCCGACTCGCGACTGTTCCGGCAGGACCACGTGGAGAAGGCCGAGCACTACTTCAACAAGTTCGGCCCGGCCAAGGCCGTGGTGCTGGCCCGCTTCGCCCCGGTCGTGCGCACCTTCCTCAACCCGCTCGCCGGGATGCTCGAGATGTCCGCGGGCCGGTTCTTCATCTTCAACAGCATCGGCGGCGTGCTCTGGACGGAGTCGATCATCCTGCTCGGCCGTTTTCTCGGCGATCGGGTCAAGGGGATCGACAAGTACGTCCTCCCCGTCGTCGCCATCGCCGTGCTGATCTCGGTGATTCCGGTGATCCGGGAGATCCTGAAAGGCCCCAAGAAGTCGGGAGACACGGATGATCGTAAGAAGCAGGCGATGCCATCTGGCCGTCACCGTCGCTGACGGTCCCGGTTATCGCTAACCTCCCCCTGTGGGACGTCACCGATCAGACCCTATGGGTCTCGCACGCATCGCCATCGCGGTACTCGCCGTCACGTTGGCATTGGGTCTCGTGATCGTCGGTGGCGTGTCGCTCTATGGGGCACTCACCAAGGACGCGTCCAAGACCGCGTCCTCCTCGCCCGACCCGTCGACCAGCGGACAGGCCACGTCGACTGCCCCAAGCAAGCACGCCAGCTCGGAGCCCAGGGTGCAGTCCGGCAACGAGATCGACGTTCAGTGCCTCGCGGCCCAGTGTCCGATCTTCGTCGCGGGCCCCGGAGCCACCGACGTCATCTGGCAGGGCTCGCTCGTCAAGGGCGAGACCCATCAATACACCGGAACACGGGTCATCCTGCAGGTCGACGACGCGAGCACGGTCAGCGTGACCGTCAACGGCCAGAAGCAGCCCAGGGGACACCGTGGGCAGGCGCGCACCTACAAGGCCCCGGCCAAGCAGTGACGCAGGCCGGGGCTCGGCCGAGTGGGCTCAGCCGATCCCGAGGTCGCTCAGGGTGAACGCCGAGCGGTAGTCCAGCCCCGCCTCGGCGATGCGGGGAGCCGCTCCGCGCTCGACGATGGTGGCCACGCCGACGACCTCGGCGCCCGCCTCACGGAGCGCCTCCACGGCGGTCAGCACGGAGCCGCCGGTCGTGGAGGTGTCCTCCACGGCGAGCACGCGCCGTCCGGTGACGTCGGGCCCTTCGACGCGACGCTGCAGACCGTGCGCCTTGCCCGCCTTGCGGACGACGAAGGCGTCGAGGTGCCGGCCGCGCGCGGCGGCGGCGTGCAGCATCGCAGTGGCGACCGGATCGGCGCCGAGCGTCAGCCCGCCCACGGCCTCGTAGTCGAGGTCGGCGGTGAGATCGAGCATGACCCGCCCGACGAGCGGCGCCGCACGCCCGTCGAGGCTCACGCGACGCAGGTCGATGTAGAAGTCGGCCTCCTGGCCGGACGACAGGACGACCCTGCCGTGCACCACCGCTTTGCTCTTGATCTCGGCCAGGAGATCGTCGCGATCCGTCATAAGGGAAACTCTATCCATGACACCCGGCACCCTCGTCCTGCTGCACAGCCCGCTGACCACTGCGGCCGCCTGGGGATCCCTCCCCGAGGCGCTCGGCGCGTACGAGGTCGTGGTGCCGGAGATCACCGACGACGACCGGCCGCCATACGCCGGCCGCTACGTCGCGCGGGCCGCGCTGGAGATCACCAAGGCGGGCGTGCGGCCGCCCGTCGTCCTGGTCGGCCACGGCGGGGCGGGTCCGCTGCTGCCGCCGATCGGAGCGGCTCAGCGCGCGGCGCACCGCCTCGTCGGCGGCTACGTCTTCGTGGACGCCGAGCTTCCACCGCCGGCGGGTTCGAGCCGGCTGGACCAGGCGACGGCGTTCGGCGCGGAGTTCGCCGAGTCGCTGAAGAACGGGGGCCGGTTCCCGGACGAGGAGCCGCCCGCGGGCGTGCCGTCCCGGCCGCGTGAGGAGGATTTCTTCACCGAGACGCTGCCGATGCCGCAGGACTGGCCTGACGCTCCCTGCGGGTACCTCCGCACGTCTCCGGCGTACGACGGGCTTGCCGCGCAGGCGCGGCTGCGCGGCTGGACCGTGACCGCCGTCGACGCCGGTCACTTCGCCGCCGTCGCCGACCCGCTCGCGACGGCGCGCGCCCTCACCGACCTGATCGCGGCCCTCTGACTGCGGTCCGCCTCACCGAGTTGATCGCGGCTCTCCGACCGTGCGACACGCCAGGGCTACGGTGCGGGGCCGCTGTCCCGGAGGGGTGATCACTGTGTCCTTTGGGGGAGGCGAGCGAGAGGTTCCTCGCGTCTGAAGCGGGTGGTACCGTCGCCCATCGGGCATCCGATCTCGGCCGTCTCACCAAGTCAGCCGTGTCGCGGCGCGCCCCGTCATACAGTGGCGAGCGACCGAGTCAACGGTGACACGCGGGAGGAGGGGTCTCGCCAGGGTGCGGAAAGCCGCATTTCCCTCATAATCTCGTGGAGCAGCCAATCACTGGATCGGCCCACGCCGACGACGGACTTCACTACGCTGTGGTTCCCGAGGTCGCTCGCCGGCTCGAAAGCTCACCCGTGGGTCACTGATAAGGGTCTCGTGCCGAGAAAGGGGCGGTGTCGCGTGGATCGCTGTGCGCTGTTCGTAGATGCCGGCTATCTGCTGGCCGACGGCGCGATGGCGGTGCACGGTACCCGCCGTCGCGAATCGGTGTCGTTCGACTTCGGAGGCCTGCTCCAGCTCCTCGGAAACCTCGCCCGGGAGCGTACGGGCCTGCCGCTGCTGCGCTGCTACTGGTTCGAGGCGACGGTCGAGGGCCGGCGCACGCCGGAGCATGACGCGCTGGCCGACCTGCCGGGCATCAAGCTCCGCCTCTCCCGGCTCCGCCCGGGCCGCCGTGAGGGCGTCGACACCGAGATCCACCGTGACCTCATGACGCTGGCCCGCAACGGCGGGGTCGCCGACGCCGTCATCGTGAGCGGCGACGAGGATCTCGCCCAGGTCATCGCCGACGCGCAGGACCTCGGCGTCCGCGTCACGGTCGTGCACGTGGCCGTCGACGGCAACTGGACGATCTCCCGGGTGCTCCGGCAGGAGTGCGACGACCTCATCGAGATCGGCTCCGGGCACCTCCGGCCGTACGTCAATCTGCTGGCCGGGGTCGACACCTCGGCCGCGCCGCTGGCCAACGGTGCGTCCAACGGCTCGGGCGGTGCCCTGGCCCCGTTGCGGCCGTCGCCGCAGCACGGCGCCGCACCGCCGAGCACGCCGATCACGGTGACGCCGTCGCAGCTCGGCTCCTCGACGAACACCACCTCCTCCGGCCTCATCGGCTCCTCCGGCAGTGGACAGCCGAGCACGCCGACCCCGCCACTGCGCTCGACCCCGATGCACGCGGCGCCGACGCCGCCGGCTCCGCCGTCGACCGGGCCGCAGACCGGCAGCAACGCCACCGGCCCGCAGTACCCCCAGCAGCCCGTCGGCCCGTACACCGGCCCCCAGCAGATCACGCCGGCCCCGGTCCAGCAGTCGACCCCGACGCTGGCCGACGCCGTGAAGGCGGCGCACAAGGAAGGGCAGGATTTCGGCGAGTCGGTCGCCCGGGACGCCCCCGCCCTGTGGCTGGAGGCCGTGCTGGCGCGCAAGCCGCGGATGCCGTCGGACCTGGAGGCGCGGCTGCTCCAGGGCTCGTCCCTGCCGATCGACTTTCTGCTTCACGACGAGGTACGCCACGCACTGCGACGCGGTTTCTGGGATGCGCTCGAACGCTCGCGGCGCAGCTGATCGCGGTAACGTCTCTACCGGCCGGTTCGCTCCGGTCGGCTACTGGTCGGCCTCCGGGTCGGCTACTGGTCGGGCGATCATCCGAAATGACCAGATTCGCAGCAGGTACGCCGGGTAGCGTCTAGAAGGTGACGCATGTGACCGAAGACGATCTCGATGACCTCGAGTTCGAGACTCTCCGCACCGGTGATCACGCCGCGGCGGCGACACGGTTCGTCGAGTTGGCCGATACCGTTTCAGGCGGCGTTTCCCGCGCCAGCCTGTTGCTACGTGCCGGTGAACAGTGGCAGCACGCGGGAGAGCACGACAGGGCGGCCGAGGCCTACCGCGGTGCCCTGGACGATGGCGGAGAGACGTACGGCGATCCGCGCATCTACCTCGCCGGCGCCCTGTTCGAATTGGACCGTGCCGATGAGGCACGGGCACTGATCGACCAGGTACGCGCCGACGCGCCGAAGGACCCCGAGATCTTCCGTGCCGTCGCCGAGCTGCTGCATGAGCAGGGCGACCTGGTCGGCGCGCACGACTGGTCGACCGAAGGCGCCGACATCGCCCGGTCGACCGATCCGGACGCCCTCGAGGGCCTGCTGCGGATCCGCTACCGCTGCCGTCTCGACCTCGGCCGCCCCGAGGACGAGTACGACGCGCTCCTCGACGATCTGCTGAAGAAGACCGACGACGCCCCGGACCAGCAGTTCCACTAGTGCGTCAGCGACTCCGGCCCGCATCGACACCGCGCCCGTGCGGTGAGCGGCGGGCCGGACGGGCATTCACCGTCGTCGGCATTCATCGCTTATCGGGGATTCACGACAGAGGGGCACGGCCGAGCTCGCGGAGCCCGTCCTCGGCGGCGGCATCCCAACGTACCGAGGCCGTTCGCCCGTCGACGTGCACGGTCGCCAGCGCGTTGTCGAACCAGGGCCCGTCGGTGACCCGCCACCCGAGCGGCGGCCTCCGTACGCCGGCGAGCCGGGCCAGCGCCCGCGCGGGCAGGTCGCCGACCCGTCGGCAGGCGACCTGGTTGGCCGCCTTGAACGGTCCCCTCAGCGGGTTGCGCAGCGGCGAGCAGACGACCTGGGAGATCGGCGTACGGGTCCGGCGCACGCGCGCCAGGTAGGAGTAGTGGACGTCGCCGGAGAGCAGCGTGATGCTCGCCGGCGGGCGCGGCCCGTTCGCGACCTCGAGCAGGATGTTCGCCACCGCCCGGAACGACGCGTCGAACGCCGCCCAGTGCTCCAGGTCGAGGGTCTGCCGGAGCCGCTCGCCGAACCCGGCCGCCCGCCGTCCCCACGCGCCGCCCGCGACGGCCTCGTTCCACGCCTCCATGTGGTGGATCGCGGCGGGCAGCAGGAACGGCAGGGACGTCGCGATGAGGAGATGGTCGACGTCGGCGCGGCACTGCTCGCCGAACCACGCGAGCTCCGCGTCGTCGAGTATCGCCCGTCGGCCCTCCTCCAGCACGCGCCCGCACCGGCTGTCCACGACGACGATCCGCGTCCGCCCGTGATCACGGACGTAGCTCCACCGGACCTCGCCGGGAGCCTGGTCCGCCCGCTCGGCGAGCTCGTCCACGAGCTTCCCGGCGTCACCGTCGGCCGCGAGCACGGCCTGGTAGACCGGGTCGGCGGCGCGCTCCGCCGGTGACAGGTTCCCGAGGTGCTGGTAGATCCAGTACGTGCCGAGCCCGGCGGTGATCCGCCGTTCCCACCAGGGATGGGCCCGCATCTCCCGCCGCCACGCCTCGGAGGTGTTCCAGTCGTCGCGGATGTCGTGGTCGTCGAAGACCATCGAGCTGGGCACCGTGGCCAGCAGCCACCGCACCGCCGGATCCGTCCCCCAGGCCAGCCGGTAGAGGTGGGCGTACTCCTCGAAGTCGGCGATCTCGGCGTACGGCGGCGCGCCGATGTCACGCCGCGCCGCGATGAACTCGCGTACCTCCGGCGTCGTCTCGTCGGCGTACACCTGGTCGCCGATCAGCAACAGCTCGTCCGGCGGATCGTCGCCCGCCATGAGCCGCCGCGCGCACACCGCCAGCGCGTCGACGCCGTGCGTCTCCTCCGAGGCCGGCGCGACCCGGCAGGACCCGACGGCGAACCGCCGCGCCCCGCCGGGCACACGGGTGCGGATGCGTCCGGGCGGCGTCCCGGGCTCCGGCCACGCCCGCTCACCGTCGAGCAGCACGTCGTACGGGGTATCGGAGCCGGGCTCGAGGCCGTCGACGTCCACGAGCGCATAGTGGTGCCCGTGGACCGTGAACGTACGGCTCGCGGCGTCCAGGACGCGGACCTCGCACGGCCGATCGGTCTCCACCCAGACCGTCGCCGTACGCGCACCGACGTGGCGCAGCAACGGCCCGAGGATGAGTCGTGTCATGACCAACGGACTACCGCGCCGAGGCGGACCGCGTCCACCTCGCCCGGGTGTCGTCAGCGGAGCTTGCCGAAGAACTCCCGGATGTCCTCGGCGAACACCTCGGGGAGCTCCATGGCGATGAAGTGATGGCTGCCGGGGCGGTTCTCGCCCCAGTGGACGATGTCGTTGTGGCGTTCGGCGAGGCGGCGGATGCCGGGCGGGCCGCTGTAGAGGCCGGTCGGCACCGCGGACTGCCCCGAGGTCCCGGTGAACCAGTACAGGCTCACGTTGGTCAGGAGCAGGTCCCGGTCGATGGCGTCCTCGGGGACAGCCACCGCGTAGCCGAACTCCGTCAGCTTCTTGGCCGTGGACGGCCGGGCTTGCGGCTCGGGAGTTCACGCCTTGTTGCGCTCCCCGTCGCGGCTGGCTGTCGTGCCGGGGTCGCATCTCCCTTCCCCCTGGAGTTGGGGTTGGGGACGGGCATGCTGACGAATGCCCACGCCACGCACGCCCGTTTCCGGATGTTGGTGGCGGCGATGACGTCGGCGGGGCCAGCGAACCCGCACCGGCGACAGTAGAAGGTGTCCCGGTCGGGCCGGTTGGCCCGCGTGGTGTGCCCGCACCAGGGCACGGGACAGCTCTGGGAGGTGTAGGCCGGGTCCAGTTCCACGAACGGCACCCCGGCCCGCAGGGCCTTGTACTGGAGGAACTCACCGAGCTGGTGGAACGGCCAGGTAGAGAGCGTGGCGCGCTGGTGCCGCCTGAGCCGTACCCGATCGCGTATCCCACTCAGTTCCTCGAGTGCGATACCGCGTTCGGTGCGTCGGGCATCGGCCACAATGCTCTTGCTGATCTTGTGGTTCTCATTGGAGGCGTGCCGGGCCTCCCGTGCTGACCGGCGGGCCAGACGACGGGCGGCCGACCGGCTGCCCGCGGCTTTCTTGGCCTGTAGTTCGGCGCGCAGCCGGGCTTGGCGCTTGCGATAGCGGGCCAGGCCTTTGCCCTGGTGGTTGTCGCCGTCGGAGGTGGTGGCCAGGTTCACGATCCCCCGATCGACCCCGATCCAATCGGTCGGCTCGAACTGCGGGGCTGCTTCGACCTCACAGGTGGCGATCAGGAAGAACATCCCGTCGCGGTGTACCAGGTCGGTTTCGCCTTTGCGGTGGGCGGCCAGGAATTTGAGCTGCCCGGGTTCGCCGGTGAAGGCGATGTTCCGGACTCGGCCGGCAGCGGTCCAGATCGAGATGGTCCGGGCATCCATCTGCCACGACAAACACCTGTCGTCGAACGGCTGGGCCGCATCAACCCGGAAGGCGATCGGCTTGGACTCGGCTTTGCGGCGCCGGGGTGAATGCTCATCTCCCAGCAGGCCGGCTTCGATCTGGGCGTGCAGGGTGGTGTAGGCGTCGGCGACCTTACGGATCACATGCAGTGCGGGCTGCGCCGACAGCCCTCGTGCCTTCAGATCCGCGTAGACGAGCTTTTGCAGCGTCTGCCGGGCGAACACACCCTTCTCGAACGCGACCGCTGACACCTCGTTCGCCGCCGTGTTGCATAGGGGCAGGGTCGCCGCGAGCGCCGCCGCCTGCTCAGGCGTCGGCAGCAGCTTCACCTGCACCACCAACTTCACGACCAGTGACCTTACAAGTGCGCACCGACATCGGCGTCGAACTCCACGAATTCAACCGACCACGCCCACCAACCCGTGCACCACCTCCCAAGATCGCCCTGTCCCGCGCGCGGGCGAGGAGGGCGAGGGCGACCGCCTGGTCGAGCCGTACCGGCTGGTCGCCGCCGGTACCTCGTCGCGTACGACCTCGGCCGGGACGACTGGCGGATCTTCCGGATGGACCGTGTCCGGAGGCCGCGCCCGACCGGCGTGCCGAACACACCCCGCCGGCCTCCCGACGAGGACGCGGCCGCCTACGTCACGCGCAAGCTCTACTCGCTGGCCCCGACGTACCGGGCGCTGGTCACCCTGCGTGTTCCGGCCGACGAGGTCCCGGCGGCCCGGCTCGGCGAGGTCGAGCCGATCGACGCGTACGGCTGCCGCCTGCGCACCCACACGGACACCATCGAATGGCTCGCCCAGCGGCTCACGATGCTCGGCTGCGAGTTCACCGTGCACGAGCCGCCAGAACTCGTCGCGTACCTGCGGTCACTCGGTGCCCGCGCCCTCCGCGCCACCGGCGGTTAGTCCCGGAGAACGGTCGGGCCCCGCACCCGAGGTGCGGGGCCCGACCGAGGAAGGGTCTCAGGAGGCGGTGAGCGCCGCGCCGGACTCCTGCTCCGGCTGGGCCGGGTCGGCCTTGCGGTCGCGGAGCACCAGCAGGGCGAGCACCGCCGCGGCGAGGACGCCGGCCGCGCCGACCGTGAAGGTGGTGGACATCGCGGTCGCGAAGGCGTCGCGGGCGGTGTGCGCCAGGCCGGTGTTCCCGGTCCGGGCGGCGGCGGCGAGCGCCTCGCCGATCGAGTGCCGGGCCTGCTCGGGGGCCGCCTTGGGCATGGCGCCGGTGAAGGTACTGGACAGGACGCTGCCGAGGATCGCGACGCCGAGTGCGGCGCCCGCCTGCTGGATCGTGTCGTTCAGCGCGGAGCCGACCCCGGCGTGCTCGGCCGGGACGGCGCCCATCAGGGCCGCGATCGCCGCCGGCACCGCCAGCCCGCCGCCGATGCCCATCAGGGCGAGCGCGACGCCCAGTACCGCGACCCCGTCGCCCGGTGCGACCGTCGCCAGCACGCCGAACCCGGCCGCGGTGATGACCAGCCCGGTGGCGGCCATGACGCGGTTCCCGAGCTTCTGACCCAGGCTCGCGCCGATGCCGTTGAACACGAGCGCGGCGACCGCCAGCGGGATGAACGCCAGCCCGGTCTTCATGGGCGAGTAGCCGAGGACGAACTGCAGGTACTGGGTGGCCGCGAGCAGCAGACCGCCGTTGGCGATCTCCGCGAGGGTGAGGGAGAGGCTGCCGCCGGTGAAGTTCCGGTCGCGGAAGAGGCCCAGCGGGACCATCGGAGACGAGGTGCGGGTCTCCCAGATCACGAAGCCGGTGAGCGCGGCGACGGCGACGGCGGTTCCGGTGATGGTGGCGGGGCCGAATCCGTTCCTCGGCAGCTCGATGATCGTCCAGACGAGCGCCGTCATGCCGACGACCGACAGGACCGCGCCGAGCGGGTCGGGTTTGCGCCAGGGGCCCTTGGACTCGGGCATGAGGACGACCGCCGCGATGATCGCCAGAGCGGCGATCGGGATGTTGATCAGGAAGACCGCGCTCCAGCCGAACCGGGCGACGAGCAGACCGCCGACGACCGGGCCGCCCACGAGTCCGAGCATGGCGACGGCGCTCCACGCGGCCATCGCCTTCGGCCGTTCCGCCTCGTCGAACACGGTGATGAGGATGGACAGCATGCTGGGCATCACCAGCGCGCCGCCCACGCCCATGAGCACCCGAGCCGCGACCAGCAGTCCGGGCCCGGTGGCGAACGTCGCCGCCAGCGAGGCGCCGCCGAAGAGGGCCAGCCCGATGACCATCATCCGCCGCCGGCCGAACCGGTCCGACAGGCTTCCCGCCGTGAGCAGCAGCCCGGCGAACACGAGGATGTAGGAGTCCAGGATCCACTGGATGTCCTGGGCGCTCGCACCGAGGTCCTCGGTGAGCGAGGGGATCGCCACGTTGAGGGCCATGTTGTCGATGACCAGCACCAGCGTGCTGAGGCAGAGGACGACCAGGATGAGCCAGCGGCGTGGATGGCGAGTCATCGCGACTTCCCTTCGATGCGTACAGTGTGCGCCAACTGGCGAACACTGTACGCATGGCGGAACGCTGTGCGCAAGCGGTGAACGATGTACGCATCCGCATACGCTGTGCGCTAGGCTTCTGGCAGCGACGAGGAGGAGATGCCGTGACCGCCGATGACAGGCCGATCCCGTCGGTATGGGCGCGTCCCGGCCGAGAGAAGCGCGAGCAGCCGGCGCTGAGCCGGCAGCAGATCGTGGCCGAGGCGGTCCGGCTGCTCGACGCGGAAGGCGTCGACGCACTGAGCATGCGCAAGCTCGGTACCCGCCTCGGCGCGGGCGCGACCTCGCTCTACCGACACGTCGCCAACAAGGACGAACTGGTCGAGCTGGCGGTCGACGAGGTCTTCGGCGAGCTGCGGGCACCCGACATGGGCGACCCCGAGCGCTGGCGCGAGGCGACCGCCGCCTGTGCGCAGGGCCTGCGCGCCGTGATCCTGCGACACCCGTGGATCGCCTCCATGCTGGGCGCGATGGCCAACTACGGGCCGAACCTCATGCGCCTGTCGGAGGACCTGCTCGGCACACTGGAGACCGCGGGGTTCTCCCTGGCCGAGGCCAACAGCGCGATGAGCGCCGTCTTCGCCTACGTCATCGGGATGACGAGTAGCGAGGCGGCATGGCTGACCATGCTCGCTCGCAGCGGCCAGTCCGAAGACGAATGGGCCGAGCGCCTGAAGCCCGCCCTCGAAGGACTCACCCGCACACACCCGCGCCTCGGCGCGCTGTTCACCGCACACGCGGACGAAGACCCCGTACGGCTCCGCGAGCAGGAGTTCGCGTACGGCCTCGACCGCATCCTCGACGGCCTCGCCCTCGCCCGCGCCGGCGGCCCCGCCCCCGCCTGACCCACTGCGGCGGGCCGTGTCGCACTCTGCCCGTTCGCCGCGCGAGTGTTGACTCCCCGCGTAAGGGAAGCGGTCGCCCATTAGGGAAATTGTGCCGCTTTGCGCCCCCACCTGATCCCGCAGCGGCGGGGGCGGGACCGTACGGCGACTTCAGCGTCGGCCCGCCTGAGACCGGTTCGGCGCGACCCGTCGCGTCCGACCCCCCAAGGTGACGGCAGCCTTTACGATCTTTGGCATGGCAACGAGACTGGTGCAGATCAATATGAAGGCCCATGACGCCTCCGCGCTCGGCCGGTTCTGGGCGGAGGCGCTCGGCTGGGCGATCGACAGCTGGGCTACCGACAGCGAGGAACCTATCGGCGCCAGCCTCGCACCCGTCGGCTTCGCCTACCCCGACCCCGCGGCCGTCTGCATCGACCTCATCGCCCGCCCGGAACCCAAGACGGTCAAGAACCGGGTGCACCTCGACCTGGCCACCACCTCGGCCGCCCACCAGGCGGAACTGGTCGCACGCCTCAAGGAGCTCGGCGCGACCCCCGCCGACATGGGCCAGGGCGACGTCCCCTGGACGGTCATGGCCGACCCGGAGGGCAACGAGTTCTGCGTCCTGGAACCTCGGCCGATCTACCAGGACACCGGCCCGATCGCCGCAGTGGTCGTCGACTGTACCGACCCACGCGCCATGGCCCGCTTCTGGGGCGAGGCGATGGACTGGACCCTGCGCGAGGTCACCGACGAGCACGCGGTCATGCGCTCCGCCAAGGCCGTCGGCCCCTACCTGGAGTTCATCCGCACCCCCGACCCCAAGACCGTGTGGAACCGCGTCCACCTCGACATCTGTCCCTACCCCGGCGACGACCTGGCGGCAGAGGAAGCCCGCCTGCGCACCCTGGGCGCCACCGACCCCGGCATCGACCAGTCCGACTTCCACTGGACGGTCCTCGTCGACCCCGAAGGCAACGAGTTCTGCCTCCTCACCCCCCGCTGACCTCGTGTAACGGCTCCGGGCGGTCTTGCCGGTTTAGAGGGGGAGTTCCCAGACGCGTACGGAGTCGACGTGAGCGGCGGCGATGACCACGGGGCGGCCGTCGAGCTCGGTCAGGCGGACGCCGAACACCTCGCTGTCGTATTCGCGGAACGGCTCGCCGAGCAGCCGGCGCTCGGCGAGATCCCACACGCAGATCGTGCCGTTCTTGGCGCCGGTGACGGCGACCGGGCGACCCATCACCGAGTCCGTGTCCAGGCAGGAGACGTCGCCACCGGGGAGGGTGAGCGGCTCGTCCCACTCACCGGTTTCAGGATCGCCCAGCAGCAGGCTCTGCCCGCCCGCCGCCACGACACGCGTACGGCCGTCCACGGCCGCCAGCGCGAAGTCGGTGAGTGTCTCGTCGAGATCATCGAATTCTGCGAGGGAACCTTGCTGGTCGATGTCCCATACGAGCACGCCACCGTCGTGGCCACCGGCGACCACGACCGGCCGATCCCCCAGCGTTCCCGCCGCAACGGCACTGCCGGCGCCTGACCCTGCGGCCAACTCCTCGACGTCGACCTGGAAGTCATGGGGCGAAGGCCGATCGGGCCCGGAACCGTCGGGCCCCTCATCGCCGTCGTATTCGGCGACCGACGGGTCCCACAGTTGCACGTTCGTGAAGGACGAGCCTCCGACGACGAGCATTGAGCGTCCCCCGAGGTCGGCCCTGGCCGTGGAGGCCACGCCGCCCTCCTGCGCGGTCAGCCGCACCTTGCCGGACTGGAGGTCCCACATGGCGAAGCCCTGGTGGTCTCCGCCACCGCCGATCACGATCCGGCCGTCCACGACCGCGGCGCCGAGCGCGGTGAGTTCGGTGTAGTCGCCGTCCCAGTCGACCCAGGGGTTTTCGAGCGGGTACTCCGTCCACAGGTCGGTCGCCGGGTCCCAGGTACAGGCATGCCGGCTGATGTCATGGGTGCCGACGAAAAGCAGCCGACCATCGAGGACGACGAGGTCGAAATCGTGGATCCGGCCGCGGGGAGGCGAGCTGACGATGATGGACCGGGCTGTTGGCATGCTCAGGAGCCTAAGGCGACGGCCGGTCTCGCAAGATCGCTTTCCAGATGATCTCGGTCATGGAGTAAGGGGCACGATCCTCACGGATTCGCGGTGTCCGCCCCGGCACCGGAGATGAATGAGAAGGGGCCCGGCTTGCGCGCGGGCCCCTCGATCACGTGGAGCGGGTCAGCTGACGGTGACGGCCGGCTTGACGGTCAACGTATCGGCGCCCTCGTCCAGGTCGACGACGACCTCATCGCCGTCGCGGATGTCGCCGGCCAGCAGCTCCTTCGCCAGCTGGTCGCCGATCGCGCTCTGGACGAGGCGCCGGAGCGGGCGGGCGCCGTACGCCGGGTCGTAGCCGGTGAGGGCCAGCCATTCCTGGGCGGCCTCGGTGACCGTCAGGGTCAGGCGACGGTCGGCGAGGCGGCGGGCCAGGCGGTCGATCTGCAGGTCGACGATCTTCGTGAGCTCCTCGGTCGACAGGGCGTCGAAGATGATGACGTCGTCGAGCCGGTTGAGGAACTCAGGCTTGAAGCTCGCCCGTACCGTGGCCAGGACGGCCTCGCGCTTGGCTCCATTGTCCAGGGCCGGGTCGACCAGGAACTGGGAGCCGAGGTTCGACGTCATGATCAAGATGACGTTCCGGAAGTCGACCGTACGTCCCTGGCCGTCGGTGAGCCGTCCGTCGTCGAGCACCTGCAGGAGGACGTCGAAGACCTCAGGGTGGGCCTTCTCGACCTCGTCCAGCAGGACGACGCAGTACGGGCGGCGGCGGACCGCCTCGGTGAGCTGGCCGCCCTCCTCGTACCCGACGTAGCCGGGAGGCGCGCCGACGAGGCGGGCGACCGAGTGCTTCTCGGCGTACTCGCTCATGTCGATGCGGACCATGGCCCGCTCGTCGTCGAACAGGAAGTCGGCGAGCGCCTTGGCAAGCTCGGTCTTGCCGACGCCGGTCGGGCCGAGGAACAGGAACGACCCGGTCGGCCGGTCGGGGTCGGAGACGCCCGCCCGCGCCCGGCGTACGGCGTCGGACACGGCGCGTACGGCGTCGGCTTGGCCGATGAGACGGTGGCCGAGCTCGTCCTCCATGCGGAGCAGCTTGGCGGTCTCGCCTTCGAGGAGCCTGCCGACGGGGACGCCGGTCCATGAGGACACGACCTCGGCCACGTCGTCGGCGCCGACCTCCTCCTTGACCATGGTCTCGCGGGTCTCGGCGGCCTCGGACGCCTCGGCGAGCTGCTTGTCCAGCACCGGGATCTCGCCGTACATCAGACGTGCGGAGGTCTCCAGGTCGCCGTCGCGCTGGGCGCGTTCGGCCTGGCCGCGCAGGTCGTCGATGCGCTTCTTGAGTTCACCGACCTTGTTCAGCCCGGCCTTCTCCCGCTCCCAGCGGCCGACGAGGGCGTTGAGGTGCTCCTGCCTGTCGGCGAGCTCGGCGCGGAGGCGTTCGAGGCGGCGCTTGGACGCCTCGTCGGACTCCTTCTCGAGGGCCAGCTCCTCCATCTTGAGCCGGTCCACGGAGCGCTGCAGCTCGTCGATCTCGACGGGTCGCGAGTCGATCTCCATGCGGAGCCGGGAGGCGGCCTCGTCGACCAGGTCGATGGCCTTGTCGGGCAGGAACCGGGCGGTGATGTACCGGTCGGAGAGCGCCGCGGCGGCGACGAGGGCGGCGTCGGAGATCACCACCTGGTGGTGCGCCTCGTACCGGCCCTTGAGGCCGCGCAGGATCGCGATGGTGTCCTCGACCGTCGGCTCGCCGACGAGGACCTGCTGGAAGCGCCGCTCCAGCGCCGGGTCCTTCTCGATCCGCTCGCGGTACTCGTCGAGCGTGGTCGCGCCGATCATCCGCAGCTCGCCGCGGGCCAGCATGGGCTTGAGCATGTTGCCCGCGTCCATGGCGCCCTCGGCCGCGCCCGCCCCGACGACGGTGTGCAGCTCGTCGATGAACGTGACGACCTGGCCGTCGCTCTGCTTGATCTCGTTCAGGACCGCCTTGAGGCGCTCCTCGAACTCGCCGCGGAACTTCGCGCCCGCGACCATGGCGCCCAGGTCGAGGGAGACGAGGCGTTTGTTCTTCAGCGTCTCCGGCACGTCGCCGGCGACGATCCGCTGGGCCAGGCCCTCGACGACCGCGGTCTTGCCGACGCCGGGCTCGCCGATGAGGACCGGGTTGTTCTTCGTACGGCGCGACAGCACCTGCACGACGCGGCGGATCTCGGTGTCGCGGCCGATGACCGGGTCGAGCTTGCCGTCGCGGGCCTGCGCGGTCAGGTCGACGCCGTACTTCTCCAGCGCCTGGTAGGTCTCTTCGGGGTTCTCGCTGGTCACGCGGGCGTGGCCGCGGACCTTCTCGAACGCCTCGAGCAGCGCGTCGGGGGTCGCGCCGTTCTCCTTGAGGAGGGTGGCGACGGGACCGCCGTCGGTGGCCAGGCCGACGAGCAGGTGCTCGGTGGAGACGTACTCGTCCTCGAGCTGCTTGGCCCGGTTGGCGGCGGTGTTCAGCACCTTGAGCAGCAGCCGGGAGGTGTCCGGCGCGTTGACGGTCGAGCCGGCGGCCTTCGGCAGCGCCGCGATCTGCTCCTCGGCGCGGCGCCGGATGGCCTGCGGGTCCGCGCCGACGGCCTCGAGGAGGGGCGCGGTGATGCCGTCGGCCTGGCCGAGCTGCGCGACCAGCAGGTGCACCGGCTCGACCTGAGGGTGGCCCTCCGTCGCGGCACGTCGTACCGCGACCGAAACGGCCTCTTGGCTCTTCTGGGTCAGCTTGTAATCCACTTATTCCTCCCCCCGCGACCGCCACAGCACCACGCTGGTCTGCCGGATCGGCACCAGGTCGGCTCCAGTGTCGGAACCGTGGGCGTTCTTCAGTTTTGCCAGCCGGGCCGCCACGGCGCGCGTGGACTCCAGCTCGTTGCTCAGCTCCTCGACCAGCGCGCGGAGGCGTGCCACCTCGGTGCGCAGCACGTCGGACTCGCGCTGGAGGTCGAGGATGTGCTTGATGCCGGCGAGGTTGATGCCCTCGTCCTGGGAGAGCCGCTGGATCTCCCGCAGCATGACGATGTCGCGCATGGAGTAGCGGCGCCCGCGCCCGGCCGTACGACCGGGGGACACCAGGCCCATCCGGTCGTACGTGCGGAGCGTCTGCGGGTGCAGCCCGGACAGCTGAGCCGCCACCGAGATGACGTAGACCGGACTGTCGTCGCCGAACGGATCCATGACGATCACTCCTCTCTCGCCATCCGCAGCAGCTCGCTACGCAGATCCTCACCGTTGCTGCTCGCGCGAATCTTCTCCAGCGCCTCTCGCGTGGTCTCGTCGACCTTCTGCGGCACCTGGACCTCGACGGTCACGAGCAGGTCGCCCTTGGTGCCGTCGCGGCGGGTCGCGCCCTTGCCGCGGACACGGAAGGTGCGCCCGTTGGGGGTGCCGGCCGGGATCCGCAGGGTCACCGGCTGGCCGCCGAGGACCGGCGCCTTGATCTCCGCGCCGAGCGTCGCCTCGGGGAACGTCACCGGGACCGTCACGGTCAGGTTGTCGCCCGACCGGCCGAACACCTTGTGCCCCGTCACGTGCACGACGACGTAGAGGTCACCGCTGGGGCCGCCGTTCTCACCGGGCGCGCCCTTGGCCTTGAGCCGGATCCGCTGCCCGTCGCCCACCCCGGCCGGGATGCGCGCCTGGATGGTCCGGGTGCTCTGCGCCCGCCCGCTGCCGTGGCAGGTGAGGCACGGGTCGTCGACCACGAGGCCCCGCCCGTGGCACTCGCGGCAGGGCTCGGAGAAGGCGAACCCGCCCGCGTTGCGGCTCTCCTGCCCCGTGCCCTCACAGCGGGGGCACACCCGGGGCACCGTGCCGGTCTTGGCACCGGTGCCCCGGCAGGTGGGACATGCCGCCTCGCTGGTCAGCCGCAGCGGCACCGTCTTGCCCTCCAAGGCCTCGCTGAAGGTCAGCGTGACCTCGGACTCGACGTCGGTGCCACGGCGGGGACGCCGGGTGGTCGTCGTCCGGCGACCGCCGCCGAACAGCCCGCCGAAAAGGTCGCCGATGCGCTCGCCGGTACCGGTCGTGCTACCGGCCTGGCCGCCGAACAGGTCGCCCAGGTCGAAGCCGAAGCCGCCCTGCGCCCCGCCGCCAGGGCGACGGGCCCCGCCGAACAGGCTGCGGGCCTCGTCGTACTCCTTACGGCGCCTCTCGTCGGACAGCACGTCGTAGGCCTCGGAGATCTCCTTGAACTTCTCCTCGGAATCGGCGTCGCCGCGGTTGGCGTCCGGGTGGTACTGCCGCGCCAGCTTGCGGTAGGACTTCTTGATCTCGTCCTGGGTTGCGGTCTTCGGAACACCGAGGACCTTGTAGTAGTCCTTCTCGATAAAGTCCTTGGTGCTCACCGGCGTCCCTTACCTCTTCCCTGTCGGTGTTCGTCTCAGTCGTCGCCGGCGCCGTCGACGCCGGACTCGGCCTCCGGCTTCTCACCGTCGGCCGTGCTCTCCGACTTCGCCTTCTCCTCCGGCTCGGCCTGCGGACCGAGGTCCTCGGTCGGCTCGGCCACGGCGACCCGCGCGGGCCGGAGGGTCCGCTCGCCGATGCGGTACCCCGACTGCAGGATCTGAATTGCCGTCGGCTCCTCGACCTCATCGGAGTAGGAGTGCATCAGAGCCTCGTGGACGTTCGGGTCGAACGGCTCCCCGGCCGTGCCGAACGATTCCAGGCCGAGCTTGCCGACGATGCCCTCGAGGGACTCGGCGATCTGCTTGAAACCCCCGGTCAGCTCTTCGTGCTCCCGGGCCCGCCCGATGTCGTCGAGCACCGGCAGCAGCTCGCCGAGGACGTACGCCAAGGCCTGCTCGCGCACGGCCGCACGGTCCCGGTCGACCCGCTTGCGGTAGTTGGAGTACTCCGCCTGCAGCCGCTGAAGGTCGGTCGTGCGCTCGGACAGCTCCTTCTTGAGCTTCGCGACCTCTTCTCCGTCCGTGCCGGAGGGCGCTTTCTCGGTGGGGGGCGCGGGAGCCGACTTCGCCGACTCCCGCACCTCACCGGTCTTGGGATCGATGCGCCGCTTGTCGCGGATCACCGGGCCCTGGCGCTCCTCGGCGTCGTCACGACGCTCCGTCACGCTTCCTCCTCAAGTACCAGTTCGTCACGGTGTGGGGGGACGACCCCGGTCACGCCGCGCCGCCCTTGGTGTCCTTGTCGTCGTCCACGATCTCGGCGTCGACGACCTCGTCGTCCTTCGGCTGCTCGCCCTGGGCCTGCGCGTCGGCCGTCGGGCCTTCGGCGCTCGCCTGGTTCTGGGCGTACATCGCGGCGCCCATCTTCTGGCTGACCTGGGCCAGTTTCTCGGAGCTGTTGCGGATCGTGTCGACGTCCGTGCCCTCGAGGGCCTTCTTGACCTCGTCCAGCGCCGACTGGACCTCGGTCTTGACCTCGGCCGGGATCTTCTCGTCGTTCTCCCGGAGGAACTTCTCCGTGGAGTAGGCGAGGGTGTCGGCGTTGTTGCGGGTCTCGGTCTCCTCGCGGCGCTTGTGGTCCTCCTCGGCGTACTGCTCGGCCTCGCGCATCATGCGGTCGATGTCGTCCTTGGGCAGGGCCGACCCGCCCGTGATGACCATCGACTGCTCCTTGCCGGTGCCGAGGTCCTTGGCGCCGACGTTCACGATGCCGTTGGCGTCGATGTCGAACGTGACCTCGATCTGCGGGACACCGCGCGGCGCCGGCGGCAGGCCGGTCAGCTGGAAGGTGCCGAGCTTCTTGTTGTACGACGCGATCTCGCGCTCGCCCTGGTAGACCTGGATCTCCACGGACGGCTGGTTGTCGTCGGCGGTGGTGAACACCTCGGACCGCTTGGTCGGGATGGTGGTGTTCCGCTCGATGATCTTGGTGAAGATGCCGCCCTTGGTCTCGATGCCCAGGCTCAGCGGCGTGACGTCCAGCAGCAGGACGTCCTTGACCTCACCCTTGAGCACGCCGGCCTGCAGGGACGCGCCGACCGCGACGACCTCGTCCGGGTTGACGCCCTTGTTGGCCTCCTTGCCGCCGGTCAGCTCCTTGACGAGCTCGGCGACGGCGGGCATGCGGGTCGAGCCACCGACGAGAACGACGTGGTTGATCTCGCTCACGCTGATGCCGGCGTCCTTGATGACCTGCTGGAACGGGTTCTTGCAGCGGTCGAGCAGGTCGGACGTCATCTTCTGGAACTCGGCCCGGGTGAGCTTCTCGTCCAGGTGCAGCGGGCCCTCGGCCGAGGCCGTGATGTAGGGCAGGTTGATGCTGGTCTCCGAGGAGCTGGAGAGCTCGATCTTGGCCTTCTCGGCGGCCTCACGGAGCCGCTGCAGTGCCATCTTGTCCTTGGACAGGTCGACGCCGTGGGCGTTCTTGAACTTCGTGACCAGCCAGTCGACGACCTTGCTGTCCCAGTCGTCGCCGCCGAGGTGGTTGTCGCCGTTGGTCGCCTTGACCTCGACCACGCCGTCGCCGACCTCGAGGAGGGAGACGTCGAAGGTGCCACCACCGAGGTCGAAGACGAGGATCGTGGCCTCGCCCTCCTTCTCCAGGTGGTACGCCAGGGCCGCGGACGTCGGCTCGTTGATGATCCGCAGGACGTTGAGGCCCGCGATCTGGCCGGCCTCCTTGGTGGCCTGCCGCTGGTGGTCCGAGAAGTAGGCCGGAACGGTGATCACCGCGTCGGTGATCTTCTCGCCGAGGTAGGCCTCCGCGTCGCGCTTGAGCTTCTGCAGCACGAACGCGCTGATCTGCTGCGGCGTAAAGTCCTTGCCGTCGATCGTGGTCTTCCAGTCGGTGCCCATTTCGCGCTTGACCGACCGGATGGTGCGATCGACGTTGGTCACCGCCTGGCGCTTGGCGACCTCGCCGACCAGGACTTCGCCGTTCTTGGCGAAGGCGACGACGGACGGCGTGGTCCTCGACCCCTCCGCGTTGGCGATGACGGTGGGCTCGCCACCCTCCAGGATCGCGACGACCGAGTTGGTCGTTCCAAGGTCGATACCGACCGCACGTGCCATGAGTTGGTTCCTCCGACTGTGAGCTTGCTAAGTCGATGAAGCTGAGTCCAGCAGACGCAAGACTGCCAAGCGGCGCCGTGACTGTCAAATGACTTGAGTCAGCCAGACTCAACTTTGCTGACCTGTACAACGGCCACCTGGCACGCAGTGTTCCCGCCGGCGAAGAGAATCTCGGGATCTTCGGTAAGAAGCCGTCCCCGCCGGCGTCGCTCCCCTTCAAGTGACGTGCGGGTTCGGGCTCGGCCTCAAACCCGCTGAACCGTGAGGGGAGGCGCATCCGTACACATCGGGGACACGCACCCTGAGGTTTTTCAGATGGTGCGAAATGCCCCGGTGGGCCGGGAACTCGATGTCGCCCATCGGGAGATTAAGAGGAGACGGTTTCCGCAGCGGGCCCGAAGTGACGGAGGGACTCCGTAGCGTGGACCTCTCCCCGAGGTATGGCCGGAGCGGTGCCGCCGCGCCGCCGGGAAGGGAGCCTGACGCGTGATGGACCTGACGCGGGTCGTCGGTGACACCGAGGATGACCCTTCCGCCTCTTCGCGGGGCGATCGTCGGCGCGCTCGGTCGCGTCTCGGCGTGGGAGTCCCACTCGGCCTGGCCGTCACCGGAGCGATGGTCGCGGTCGCGCTGTCGGTCGGATCGTCGGCCCAGGAGGCCCGACGGCACGGTCCGCCCACCGGCCGCGACATCCTCCTCGCGGCGGCCACCGCCCTGGGCCGCCACCCGGACCTGACCACCGGGCGGTACTGGCGGGTCGTCGAGACCGGCCGGTACACGCTCAACGCCGGGAACGGCGGCGGGGAAGGCCCCATCGAGGTGCGGGTGCGCGACGGCATCTGGCTCGCCGGAACCGGCGGGGGGCGAACCGTCGCCTACCGGCGGTGCCTCGGCGCCCGCCCCCTCACCGCGCAGGAGCGGGCGGATCAGGGCGGCCTGCCGTCTCGGGGGTGGCCGGCGTACTCCACCAGCGCGCGAATCTGCGTGGCCGGGTCCGGGCCGGCGGAGCGGGACGCTCAGCTCGCCGCCGCCACCGACTACCGCCTCGCGGACGTCGCGGTCTCGCCGATCTGGCTGGACAACCTGTCGACGGACCCTGCCGTGCTGCGACGCCAGATCGACGCGAAGCTCGCAACCGCGCACCAGGGCGGCCTGGCCGTATACGGGCACATCGTCCTGCCGCAGCTGATGACCGACCTGCCGATCCGCCCGGAGATCCGCGCGGCCGTCCTGCGGATGATGGCCGGCCTGCCGGGCGTACGAGCGGCGGGCAAGGTCATGGACTCGCTGGACCGTACGGGGGAGGGCGTCGTGATCAGCGGACTCGGCCTCGACCGGACCGAGCTGCGCTGGATCATCGATCCCGGCGTGGCCCGCGTGCTGGACGTCCAGGAGGTCGTCACCGGCGCGGGCCGCCGTCCGGCGGGAGCGGTGGTGGCCGAGAAGGTGTACACGTCGGTGGGCTGGACCAACGAATCCCCCGGCCCCGACACGTCGGCCTTCCAGTAAGGGGAGCTGAAAGCCGGCAGAGGGGAAGGGGATCCGGGGCTGCGGGGGAGAAGGGGTGACCGCCATCCCACGCCAATAGATGAGGCATCAGATGAAGGAGCCCCCCGCGGCAGGGGCGCTCCTGGCCGATCAGTCCGTACTCCTCACGCCCGGTGGGGAGTACCAGAGCCGGAAGCCGGGCTTCGTGATCAACTACATGGCCCTGTGGAGCTACGGCTGGACGGGGGAGAAGCCGTCCCCGCCGTCGGCCCTGCCGTTCGGGTGACCGTCCCGTGCCTGGTCAGGGCGCGGGACGCGCACGCGCTCAGTGCCGGGATCGGGAGATCTGTCCGGTGATGGGCAGTGAAGCTACTGCTCGGTAGACTCCTGGGGTCCCATGTCGATGGCTGTCAGTCGCGAGCCGTACGCTGATTGCCAACGCCGTACCTTCAGGAGGACGGAACATTGGTTCTCAGGTTGATCATCGGGCTTGCCGCAACGGTGGTCGCGTTGGTGTTCGCCGTTCGGCGGGTCCTGTTCCTCTACAGGCTCGCGACGAACGGCCAGCCCGCCCCCGACCGCATCGCGCTCGCCAAGGCGAACGTCGGTGAGGACGTCAAGCTCCAGGCCGTCGAGGTCTTCGGGCAGCGCAAGCTGCTCAAGTGGACCGTGCCCGGCCTCGCCCACTTCTTTGTCATGTGGGCGTTCTTCATCCTCGCCACCGTCTACCTCGAGGCGTACGGCGCGCTGTTCTTCGGGCTGGACTTCCACATCCCGCTGATCGGCAAGTGGGGCGTGCTCGGCTTCCTGCAGGACTTCATCGCGGTCGCCGCGCTGCTCGGCCTGATCGCCTTCGCGATCATCCGGGTCAAGAACTCCCCCAAGAAGCTCGATCGCAAGTCGCGGTTCAAGGGCTCGCACCTCGGCGGCGCCTGGCTCGTCCTGTTCATGATCTTCAACGTGATCTGGACGATGTTCCTGTTCCGGGGCGCGGGCGTGGCCACGGGGAAGTTCCCGTACGGGAACGCGGCGTTCATGTCGCACCTGGTCGGCAACGGCCTCAAGGGGCTGGGGCACGGCGCCGATGAGGCGCTGGAGTCGGTCGGGCTGCTCCTGCACATCGGCGTGATGCTCGTCTTCCTGCTGATCGTGCTGAACTCCAAGCACCTGCACATCTTCGTCGCGCCGCTCAACGTCCTGTTCAAGCGCCGCCCGGACGGCCTGGGGCCGGTGCAGCCGATGATGAGCGACGGCAAGCCGATCGACTTCGAGGAGGCCGACCCGGACGAGGACACCTTCGGCCGTGGCAAGATCGAGGACTTCACCTGGAAGGGCTACCTCGACTTCGCCTCCTGCACCGAGTGCGGCCGCTGCCAGTCGCAGTGCCCTGCCTGGAACACCGGCAAGCCGCTGTCGCCGAAGACCCTCATCATGGACCTGCGCGACCACGCGCTGGTCAAGGCGCCGTACATCTTCGCCTCCGAGGAGGAGCAGGCGAACCTTCCCGAGGACGTCCTGAAGGAGGCCGGCCGGCCGCTCGTCGGCGGGGCGGACGTGAACGGCGTGATCGACCCGGATGTCCTGTGGTCCTGCACCAACTGCGGCGCGTGCGTCGAGCAGTGCCCGGTGGACATCGAGCACATCGACCACATCGTCGACATGCGCCGCTACCAGGTGATGATCGAGTCGAACTTCCCGTCCGAGGCGGGCGTGATGCTCAAGAACCTCGAGAACAAGGGCAACCCCTGGGGCATGTCCGAAATGAAGCGCCTCGACTGGATCGAGGAGCTCGACTTCGAGGTCCCGGTGGTCGAGGAGAAGATGCCCGAGGACACCGAGTACCTCTTCTGGGTCGGCTGCGCCGGAGCGCTGGAGGACCGCGCGAAGAAGACCACCAAGGCCATCGCGGAGCTGCTGCACATCGCGGGCGTGAAGTTCGCGGTGCTCGGCCCGATGGAGGCCTGCTCCGGTGACCCGGCCCGCCGCCTGGGCATGGAGTTCGTCTTCCAGATGCTCGCCCAGCAGAACGTCGAGACGCTCAACGAGGCGGGCGTCAAGAAGATCGTGGCGTCCTGCCCGCACTGCTTCAACACGCTCGCCAACGAGTACCCGCAGCTCGGCGGCACGTACGAGGTCGTGCACCACACGCAGCTGCTGTCGCACCTGGTCGAGACCGGCAAACTCACGCCGGTCACACCGATCGAGGAGAAGATCACCTACCACGACCCGTGCTTCCTCGGCCGGCACAACAAGGTGTACGCCCAGCCGCGCGACATCATGGCCCAGGTGCCCGGCGTCCAGACGCAGGAGATGCACCGCTGCAAGGAGCGGGGCTTCTGCTGCGGCGCCGGCGGCGCGCGGATGTGGATGGAGGAGCGCATCGGCAAGCGCATCAACACCGAGCGCGTCGAGGAGGCGCTGGGCACGGACCCGGACACCGTCTCCACGGCCTGCCCGTTCTGCCTCGTCATGCTCGGCGACGCCATCAACGAGAAGAAGAACAGCGGCGACGCGAAGGAGTCGCTCGAGGTCGTCGACGTCGCCCAGCTGCTGATCAAGTCTGTGAAGGGCGAGCCCGCCGAGCCCGCTGCCGTCGAGTAGGACGTACGGCGAAGGGCCCGTCACCGGTCGGTGACGGGCCCTTGCCACGTATAAAGGCGGTGCCATCTCGGGGGAGCGGGGATTTGAGATGACACCGCCCTGACGTACCCACCCCGATGTGACGAAGACCACAAGGATCGACGTAAACCGGATTGGTCGGTAACGCGTCGTCCGAAACTATCGACTTTGATCCTGCTTGGCCACCCGTTGTGGAAAGAATCACGATGTCATCCGGGTGACCACTGCTGAGACGGCCGGTGCCGGGCCCCTCGGAAGGGGCCCGGAGGCCGGATCAGCTCGTCAGTCGCTTGACGAGGTCGGGGTGCTGCTTCTCCCACTCGGCGACGCCCTGGGCGGGCGTGTCCTTGTACTTGTTCATGACCAGGTCCTCGAGCGGGAACAGGTCGGTGTCGGACATCGTGAACTTCTTCAGCCAGCCGTTCAGCTGCGGGAAGTCCTTCGCGAAGCCCTGACGGCCGAGCGCGTGGATCTTCTCCGCCGAGCCGAAGGCGTTCTGCGGGTCGGCCAGCGGCTTGATCGGGAACTTCGTGTACGCCCAGTGCGGCTTCCACAGGGTCACCACGATCGGCTGCTTGCTCTGGGCCGAGCGGTTCAGCTCCGCGAGCATCGCCGCGGTGCTGCTTTGAACGAGCTTGTAGTCGCCGAGGCCGTACCCGGGCAGCACCTTGTTCTTCACGATCTTCATCTCGCCGGCGCCCGGCTCGATGCCGACGACGCGACCTTGGTACCGGGAGCTCTGCCCCTTGAGGTCGGCGACGGAGTTCGCCGGGTCGTCCTTCAGGACGGCCAGCTGCATGCTGGCGTTCTTGTACCAGATCCCGATGTCGGTGATCTTGTCCTTGTACCGGTTGTAGTAGTCGGCGTGCGTGGCGGGCAGCCAGGCGTCCAGGAACAGGTCGATGTTGCCCTGGCCGAGCCCGGCGAACAACGGACCGGCGTCGACCTGCTTGAGGGTGACCCGGTAGCCCTTCTTCTCCAGCTCCGTCTTCCACAGCTGGGTGACGGCGACGTCCTCATCCCACGGGATGTAGCCGATCGTGATCGGCTTGCCCTTGCCGCCGCTCCCACCGGAGCCGACGACGCCGAGCGTGGCGGCGAGCAGCGCGAAGATGACCACGCCGGACAGGGCCAGCGCCGGACGCGGGCGGTACCGCAGCACGGATGACACGCCGCCGTGCGCGGCCCGCTCGGCGTGCCGCCGCGCGGCCGGCGCCAGACGCTGCCCGAGAGCGCCCGTCATGCGGTCCAGGATGATCGCCAGCAGCACGACCGCGAGGCCGGACTCGGCGCCCGCCCCCAGGTTGAACTGCGTGATCGCGCCGAAGACGTTCGCGCCGAGGCCCTCCGCACCGACCATGCCCGCGATGACGACCATGGACAGCGACAGCATGATGACCTGGTTGACGCCGGTCATGATGGTCGGCAGCGCCAGCGGCAGCTGCACGCGCGTGAGGATCCGCGACGACGGCGTGCCGAACGCCTCGGCCGCCTCGACCATCTCCTTGTCGACCTGCTTGATGCCGAGCTCCGTCAGGCGCACGCCCGGCGGAATCGAGAAGATCATCGTCGCGACGACGCCCGGCACCTCCCCGAGCCCGAAGAACGAGATCGCCGGAATCAGGTAGACGAACGCCGGCATCGTCTGCATGAAGTCCAGCACCGGCCGGGCCGCCGCCCCGAACGACGGCACCCGTGCGCTGAGGATTCCCAGCGGGATGCCGACGATGAGGGCGGCGAGGCTCGCGACCAGCACCAGCGCGAGCGTCTCCATGGCCGCGTTCCACTGGCCGAGCGCGTCGATCACCATCAGCCCGACGAACGTCAGGACGCCCGCGAGCAGGCCGCGCAGCCACCAGCACAGCATGGCCACCAGCGCGGCCAACGCCAGCGACGGCGGCGCTGTCAGCACGTGGCTCAGCCCGTGCACGAGACCGCCGACCACGTCACTGACCGCGCTGAAGACCGGCTTGCCGTGCTTGGTCAGGAAGTTGACCGTGTCCGTGACCCAGTTGCCGAAGTGGATCCTAGGCATCGGCGTTCACCTCCGACGGGACGGTGTCGCTCTCCTCTTCGGCGGACGCGGCAGCCTCCTCGTTCCCGGTGTGGCCGTTACCGCTCAGGTTGCCCAGCGCGGCAAGCAGCGTCACCCGCGGGATCACCCCGAGGAGCTTGCCGTTCTTGTCTGTGACGGGCACGGGCAGCGGACTCTCCGCCGAGAAGGTGAACAGGTCGGCCACGGCGGTGTCGGGGTCGACCGGGTGGTAACCGTTCTCGATGATGCCGTCGAGGGTGTTGCGGCCCTCCCGTACGGCCTTGGCCGCCGGCTCGGCGAACACCACGCCCACCAGCCGCCGGTCCTTCGCCACGACGAACGTGAACGACGCCTGCTGCTCCCGCATGACGCGTACGGCCGCGCGGGGACCGCCGCTCGGCTCCACGACGGCGATCGGCGTCTCCATGACCGAGCGCGCGGTGAGCACGCGCGTACGGTCGACGTCGGCGACGAACTGCGCGACGTAGTCGTTGGCCGGGTCGGTGAGGATCTCCTCGGCCGTGCCGATCTGCATCACGCGTCCGTTACGCAGCATGGCGATCCGGTCGCCGAGCCGCATCGCCTCGTTCAGGTCGTGCGTGATGAACACGATCGTCTTGCCGAGCTCGCCCTGCAGGTCGAGCAGGAGGTCCTGCATCTCCCGCCGAATCAGCGGGTCGAGGGCGCTGAACGCCTCGTCCATCAGCAGGATGTCCGTCTCGGCGGCGAGCGCGCGGGCGATCCCGACGCGCTGCTGCATGCCGCCGGAGAGTTGGTCGGGGTAGCGATCCTCCCAGCCCTCGAGGCCGACGTACTCCAGGAACTCCTTGGCCTTCGCCAGTCGTTCCTGCTTTGGAACGTTCCGGGTCTCGAGCCCGTACGCCGCGTTCTCCAGGACGGTGCGATGAGGGAAGAGGGCGAAGTGCTGAAAGACCATGCTGACCTTCTCCTGCCGGAGTTGGCGCAGGTCCTTTCCGCCGATGGCGGTGATGTCGACCTCGTCGATCTCGATGCTGCCGTCCGTCGGCTCGAGAAGACCGTTCAGCATGCGGATCAGCGTGGACTTGCCGGAGCCCGAGAGCCCCATGACGACGAAGATCTCGCCCTCATCGACCTCGAATGAGACGTCGGCGACGGCCGCGGTCACGCCCATGCGGCGGAGCTCGTCGGGTTCGGCGCCTTGACTGATTCTTCGGAGGGCTTCGGCCGATCGTCGGCCAAAGATCTTTGACACATGTTGCGCGCGGATTCTGGGCACATCGTCCTTTCGGTCCGGCCGCGCCGCCGTCCCGAGCGTCGTATGTCCCTCCGTCGGACCGCGCGGCAATCGATGCGAACCGCCGGTCCGCTCCCACCGCCGGTTCGCCTGTACGACCCAGGGGAACAAGATGTGACGCACGTCACTCTTGTGGTCGCCAACCGACCGAATGGGTCATGCGTCAAGGAACTTTATCGCCAGGCAAAAAGGAATGCACATCCGTGTGCGATCGATCACAATCCGCTAGTGATCGGTTTGACCTGGGAAGATCGGGGAAACCGGGGTGGTCCGATCAGCGATAGAGGCCGGGATCGCCCGGCTCGAAGACCCGGAACCGGTCCAGGTCCGTGGTAACGCCGCCCACCCCTTGAGCCAGCTCGAGCGCCGCCGTCGCCGCCAGCCGTACGAGCCGAGCGTCACGCTCCCCCGCGATGCCGAACCGGTAGCCGTGCAGGCCGGGCTCGCGCCGCATCGGCCCGAGCGCCAACGGCAGCAGCCAGCGCAGGCTCGGCACCTCCGGCCCGTCACAGCGAATGTTGATCGGCACGCGCGGCGTCGTCAGGAAGGAGGAACCGTCCTCCTCCGTTCCGTTCGGCACCAGCCCGGGGATGAAGGCGCTGATCCGCGCCGCGAGCTCCCCGGGCGACACCTTCCGCGGCGTGTGCACCACCACGACCTCCGTCGGGTCATCGGCGACGAACTCCTGCGGCAGATGCGCGTACCCGCCGAACCGACGCGCCAGCCCACGCGCCAGCCAGTTTTGGAACGGTCCCGAGTCGCTGGCCACGAACGCCTGGCCCTGCGGAAGGTTGCTCTTGGCGGCGAGGTCCGGAGTCACCGGATGCGGCCCGGCCAGCCGTACGCCCGCCCCGAAGGTGATCCCGCCGTCGACCGGCGCGGCCTCCGGATCGAACAGCCGGATCGCGGCGAGCAACCGCTGCGGCTCCGGCGACCGCGGCAACACCACCGCCGGCACCTTACGCAGCCGCCTGGCCGACACGCCGCCCATCAGATACGCGTGCGGTGAAAGTTGAGGTAGGAGCGCGACGGCGTCGGGCCACGCTGATCCTGATAACGCGACCCGTGCCGCTTGGACCCGTACGGCTCCTCGACCGGAGAACTCGTCCGGAACAGGCACATCTGACCGATCTTCATGCCGGGCCACAGCTTGATCGGCAGCGTCGCGACGTTGGACAGCTCCAGCGTCACATGCCCACAGAAGCCGGGGTCGATCCAACCGGCGGTCGAGTGCGTCAGCAGCCCGAGTCGACCCAGGCTCGACTTGCCCTCAAGGCGGGCGGCGAGATCATCGGGCAGGCCGAACACCTCGTACGTCGAGGCCAGCACGAACTCCCCCGGGTGCAGGATGAACGGCTGGTCCGACTCCACGTCAACGAGCCGGGTGAGGTCGGGCTGCTCCACGGCCGGATCGATGTGCGGATACTTGTGGTTCTCGAACACCCGGAAGTAGCGGTCCAGACGCACGTCGATACTCGACGGCTGAACCATCCCGGGGTCGTACGGATCGATCTTCATCCGCCCGGACTCGATCTCGGCCTTGAGATCACGATCGGAGAGCAGCACGACAAGAAAGTACCGGGTAATCACCCCGACACGTAAACGCCGGATCGGATCACCCAGAATCCTCGCCCCACGGGTCCAGGCCAGCACCCCTGCCTCTCCGACCCCAGGGGCGGTCCGGCGGGACGCCGGAACCCTTGAGCATGGAGGGCGCGGGTTCCGGTAGCATGTGCGGGCGGTCTCCGGAGAAGACGACCGATGCGGGTGTAGTTCAATGGCAGAACTCCAGCTTCCCAAGCTGGTAGCGCGGGTTCGATTCCCGTCACCCGCTCCACACAGCAAAGCCCCAGGCCAGGACATGAATCCCAGGCGCTGGGGCTTCTTTCGTCACGAGGCCTTTCGTCGCTTCCGTGCCCGTTGCGTGCTCGAGCGTTCGTCAGGCTTCCCGCCGCCCGCGTCGCCGGGCTTCTGCGGCTTCTGCGAGCGCTTGAGTTCGCGTCGGACCATCTTGCCCAGCGTCGCCGCGATCTCCTTGTCCCGCTCCTGCCGAGCGTGGAGGTAGATTCGCGCCGCCCTGGTCGAGGAGTGGCCCATCCGGCTCATCAACTCGGCCAGCGACGCGCCTGACTCGGCGGCGAAGGTGTTGCCGGTATGCCGCAGGTCATGAAGGTGGATGCCTTCAGGCAGGCCGCCCGCCGCGTCAAGTGCCCGCCTCCACGGATCCGTGAAGTTGCTGCGGCGCAGTTGATTGCCCCTAACCCCGACGAACACGAAGCCTTCCGGACCCGGTGCGGCGAACTCCTCCAGGTGCCGACGAAGGTCCGGGATGATCAGATCGGGGATCGCGACCTTGCGCGTGCTGGCCTCGGATTTCGGCGTGCCCTTCACGAGCGGGCCCAGTTCGTAGACCGTCTCATCGATGCGCACGATCCCGGCGTCAAGGCGACGGCGCTCCGCGCCGCCGCAGGCCGCCCGCTCCGGCACGCCCTACGGGCGTGCGGCGTGGGCGCCGGTCCCTCCGGCCGTGGGCGGCCCACCAGGCGGAGACCGAACCGCGGATTCTCTCCAGCGGCATCGGCCTGGATCTCTCGCGGGACGGGCGCAGGGCCGCCGGCAGACTCGCATGCGCTCGCCCTACGGGTGGCCTACGGCCATCAGACGGCAGCCCCGCTCCCCAGATCGCGGAGTGCTGTAGAAGATGCCTCCGGCGGGGGCGCTCAGGCTCGGGGATGGCTCAGGACCGCGCCTGCAAGAGCCCGGCGAAGGAGCGAAGAGGACGGTGGGCACCTTCCTCGCTCAAAAGCCTGCAAGGCCGTAAGCGCATGCGCTGCTGACGGCAACGGTGACGGCAACACCGGCAGACAACACCAGACGATCACGATCGCAGGCGGATGTGCCGGCGTCGCCCCGCAGCTTGATCACCTTGACCAAGATCGAACTGAAAAAGATGCGGTCGGTTGGTCATATCGGCTGGCCGAGTGTGACACTGGGGGCTCCGCCGCCCCCAGGCCCCCGCGCGCCGGAGCACTCACCCGCGCGATTGATGTCTGTCACAACATCCCGCCGTACGCGCGGGAGAGCACTCCGGACCGGTGCGACCGGGCTGCGGAATATGCGCGGAATGGCGCCCAGGGAGCGACTCCCCTGCTACCTGTCCGACCACAGGTCAGGACCATAACCGGCCCGAGATGCGCTACCACCCTCCGGAGCCGGGTGCGCAATTCAAATGGGGATCGGTTATGCGCTCGGGGTCTCAAGCGTCGCATTGACCTGTCTTAGTACTACAGTGAGCTTTTCGGTTTAGATCGTGATGTGGTTGTGGTGGAGCCAGCGTTTCCAGTGATGGCTACTGCGGGCGCGGGTTTGGTG